>JAIWAT010000083.1:0-7520 GCA_048634225.1 Anaerolineales bacterium
CTGAATCTTCTGATTTGTCATCATCCATCACAAATCCGAACCCTACGAGCTGTTTTCCCTTTGGTGCAAGAGATGGGTCGAAATTACTTATCGGCATTGCCCAGTATGGGGTGTCCTTGAACCATACCTCAGAACCCATATAGTTGAACTCGTCCATCTTCCTGTCAAGACCTAACCAGACGGTCAGGCTCTTGGTCTGGACAATTCCGCCAAGATAGTTAATATAAGATCCTGGCAGATATTCAACAATATCAGGCAGGTTCTTTGCAAAACCTGTGTAGACCACGAGATCGGCATAGTAAGCCTGGTCCGCTTCTACACCTATGACCTCCCCCTCATTTGTGAGGATGCGTTTTACCTCACACTGAGTCTGTATCTCAACCGTTTCCGGGAGAGAGTAGAGAACAGCATTTAACAATGATCTGAGCCCTTTACGCGGATACCCTTGAGCTGGGGCAGTATCACTATTGGCTACAAACCTACTGATCGATGCAAGCGAGATTGGAACAGTGCTTTTGATCTGAAGTGATGATCCTAGTATCCCTGACAATGTTAACCCCAATGATGTATGAAAATTGGAGCGTAATATGGACTGAAGAATAGATTCAGTATGTTGCGGCATTTCTTTTGGCCCCACAATACTTTCAAATTGCTCCTGTGTGACACTGTCGCGTATGAAACTGCTGCCGGTCAGCATCCTGTGAACAGATGTCTCCTTCATAGATTTCCCTGACAGGAAATATGATATTGCGTTGACAAAATCATATGTATCCTTTGACAGGGTACGCGGCAGTGAATCATACACCGATTGTTTAGAGAGGTCTGTACCAAAAGTTGATAGCGTAAGAGCTTTTGTGGCTGCTTGTGACAGCACAAGCCTGTCTTTTTTTGGAAGAATGTCATATGTGATAAATTCCTTCAAGTTCGATGGGACCTTCTGGAAACTGTCTTCTGTTCTGATAAAATAATTCCCATAATCCTCAAACACTGGCATGTAATCAAAATAGTTATCCATCAGCCTCTTCAATGGTCCAACTGCAAGATGCGTGATGGCATGGGGACCGGTATCGACCTGATAATCATCCACCATGTAACTATTGCAATTTCCGCCTACATGGCCCGTTTTTTCGAGTACCAACACTCTTTTACTATGCTTTGACAGTGTGAGCGCAGCCAGAAGTCCGCTAATCCCCGCACCTACAACTATAACGTCATACTTATTCATTTTTTTAACACCTTAATGAGATACGTTTTGCTCGAATATTTCGGGCACAATGCATCTTATAACTCTATTCTGTTAGTTTCTCGACGTATAGGAAAGTATATACTTTCCTGCAGGCTTAGAAAATGTGAACGAAGTGAGCATTTTCTTGATTGTCTCTTTTGGTATTATTCATGTTCTGATTGGAAACTTTTTACTTCCACGCCTGCACTTTCAAAGAACCTGAGTGCTTCAATGTCAGGATAATTATTAGCGAAAACAACCCTCTTTATTTTTGAATTGATTATCATCTTTGCACATAATACACATGGCTGGTGGGTACAGTAGAGGGTGGCATCTTCAATACTTACACCGTGAAGTGCTGACTGGATGATGGCGTTTTGTTCGGCATGTACGGCCCTGCACATTTCATGCCTGGTACCGGAAGCAATATTCTGCTGCTCACGCATGCACCCGATATCAAGACAGTGTTCAAGGTTCCTTGGCGCACCGTTATATCCTGTTGAAAGGATACGCTTATCCCGTACTATTACGGCTCCTACATGGTTTCTCAGGCATGTGGAGCGCTTGGCAACCACCTCAGCTATTTCCATGAAGTACTCATCAACTGTGGGTCTTTTATCCATGTTTTTTTCCTGCACTTTTTTTATATCCTAATGAGAGTAAAAGGTAAATAGGTTGTGTTATATCATTATCGGCTGCTAATCAAGGCATTGAATTTATTATTATTAAATTTATTATTGATATCATCTATCATCCATGGTGTTGTTAATGAAGAAAATCAACATAGAACAATATATTGACTCATATCTTAAGAAAGTATCAACAGCACAGATGATCATCATCCCGCTTGTTCTCTTATTACTATCTCTTGTTATCCTGGGCTGGTCATTTGTTTCTACAGGCAGTCCGGTGGAACTGGGTGTCGAATTTACAGGGGGTACCATAGTTACCGTAGAGTCCCCGTTATCCTTTGAAGAAGTGCAGCAGCAGTTCACATCGCAATTTCCGGACACGCCGCCAATAAGCGCACGGGATGCCAACAGCGGACGGGTTATACTAAAGTTCGCTCCCATGGACGAGGCTGCACAGATGGAACTGAACAGGTACCTGACCTCCAATTTCGGCAAGGATGTATCACTGCAGCAGATAAGTGCGGAAATCGGCCAGAGCCAGCAAATGAGTGCATTAAAAGCTATTATATATGCATTCTTCGGAATGGCTGTGTTGGTTTTTATCATATTCAGGTCATTGGTACCTTCCGGCGCGGTCGTACTGTCCGCTTTTTCCGATATCATTATTGCAGCCACATTGATGAACCTGTTCGGCATTGCCCTGTCAATGGGCACTGTGGCGGCACTGCTTATGCTTATAGGTTATTCCATTGACAGTGACATCCTGCTGACCACCAGGCTGCTCAAACGAAGGGGCAAGCTGGACGATAAATTAAAGGGGGCGATGAAGACAGGGCTTACAATGACCACTACTACCCTTGCAGCCATTTTTGTCATGTTTTTGGTCAGCACTTGTGCCCAGTACGTCTCATCATTTTCCAGGATCGACATCATCAGTGATATCTCCGCGGTCCTGCTCCTCGGCCTTGCCATGGACCTCATGAACACCTGGATGCTGAACACAGGTATCCTGAAATGGTACCTGGGACGCGAAGTTCCTATAGGGAAGAGAAAGAGGGGGGGCAGGAAATGAGGGACGAAGAAGTTGAGAAAGGACTTGCCAGCAATCCCAGGATATTGCTGATGGGTGGGGCCATAATCATTTCACTGATCTTGCTGCTGTTACCTGCCATATTCCCTGATATGGGGATTGGCGGACTCAAGTACGGCCTTGACCTTGATGGAGGTTCATGGCTCCAGCTTAGGCCCGAGGGTGCCATGGCCCAGATCGATGCCGATGTAGGGGACATCATAACACACGAATACTCATCTTTCTTAAACACTACCGTAACAGTAACAGATACAACTGACACATCTATCTCCTTTGAGGTCGGGACCCTGGTCACTGCAAAGCAGGTCGAATCCCTGGGATACGGCCAGGCCGCAGTGTCTGGTGGAAGAGGCGGAGTTTCAGCCGTTACCCTGCAGGTGGATAAGTACCATGTAATTTCCAGGTATCTGGAAAACAGCTATAAGACAGAGGTTGTGCTATCTGAGGATTTGGATGGATTGTGGTATGAGATAAGGAAGCAGACATCTGCTGAGGAATTGGAAGATATCCTGGATGATGTAGGGGGTTCTGTGATCTTATACAGGGATGGCGTATCCCAGGCTACACTGATCAAAACCAAGGAGATACTTGAGGATAAATTAAATCTCTTCGGGCTCAGTGATGTCAAGCCAACCATAGTCGAACGGGAATTAATATTTATCGACCTGGCAGGAATCGATATCGAAACGGCGATGGACCTGGCAGCCACTCCAGGTAAGTTCGAGATCCGTATCCAGACCCAAGGCAATGAGTCCATACATGCCGTGTATGGGGAGGATATCCAGACTGTCGGGATCCATAAAGCTGATAATTACGGGGTATGGGGTGTGCCATTCACCCTGACCCAGCAGGGTGCTGTACTCTTGAGGGATGCAGCCATTGAAACCAATGCGGTCAATGACCCTCTTAATCATGAGGTTATAATGTACCTTGATGATGGGGTCATTTTCAGTGCTCCTTTGAATGACAGGTTAGCCGACAATTTGAAAATAATGCCTGTGCAGGACATGAGTGCCTCTTTTGGAACTGATACTGGGAGTAAAGAAAGTGCTAAACAGCTGGAATCTCATTTGAGGGCAGGTGCCCTGCCAGTCAATGTGGAGGTTATAGGTTCGGGTCAGGTGCCTGCATCCCTGGGCGCCCAGTTCAAGGAACTTACAGCCATAGCAGGACTGCTTGCCATTATAATGGTCTCATTCATGATATACCTCAGGTATCGCAGGAAAGAGATCATGTTACCCATGATCATAACATCCATAAGTGAGGTTGTGATGATACTGGGCTTTGCATCTGCTGTGAAATGGCAGCTTGACCTGCCCGCCATTGCAGGTATTATTGCGGTTATTGGAACAGGTATAGATCATCTTGTAATAATCACTGATGAGGTATTATACGAGGGGAAACTTCCTCCAACCAAGGTTTACCTTGCACGTATCTCCAGGGCATTCGGCATTATATTTGCGGCGGCAGCCACAACCATTATAGCAATGATATGGCTGTTCTGGTTGGGATTCGGCGCATTAAAGGGTTTTGCACTGACAACTATCATAGGTGTGTTGATCGGTGTGCTGATAGCCAGGCCCGCTTATGCAAGGATAATCAAGGAAGTATTGAAGGAAGAACAGGAATAAGTATGGCCCGGCCTACTAATGATGTTATACTTGTCAGGTACGGCGAACTGGCACTGAAGAGCAGGCACGTAAGGAACAGGTACGAAAAGACCCTTATGTCCAATATCAGGTCCATGCTTGATGCCATGGGTATTGATTACGATGACCTGTCCCGGGAACTGGGGCGCATATATATCCACACAAACGACCCTGCCGCTGTGGGGGCCGCAGCAAGAGTGTTCGGCGTAGTATCGGTAAGCCCGGCCATTACGTGTGAGCCCACACTTGAATCTGCAGCGTCTGCGGCTGCTGATGTGGGAGAGTCCATTATCAATGAGAATGAATCCTTTGGCATCAGGACCCGCAGGTCTGGCAATCACGAGTTCTCAAGCCGTGATATCGGCGTGGCCTGTGGCAATGCTGTATTTGAACGGGTGCGAAAGCTCAATCCAGAGGTTGACCTTACAACTCCTGACAGGGAGATCATGGTGGAGGTCAGGCAGAACAAGGGATTCGTATATACGGATGTCGTCAATGGTACAGGCGGCCTGCCCCTGGGTACACAGGGGAAGATGGTGGCCCTGGTTTCGGGTGGTATCGATTCTCCTGTGGCTGCATGGCTTATGATGAAACGTGGCTGTGAGGTCATACCTGTATATGTTAATAATGAACCGTTCTCGGATGATACCATGCGGCAGCGGGCACTGGAATGTATCAGGGTACTGCAAACATGGGCACCCGGACATCCTTTCAAGGTCTATGAAGTACCCAATGGCAAGAGCCAGGATGCATTTCTTTCAGACTGCCAGCGCCGCTATACCTGCATTCTCTGCCGCAGGATGATGTACCGCATTGCAGCAGGTATCATGGAAAAGGAAGGAGCTTTTGGCATTATAACCGGTGCATCACTTGGCCAGGTGGCCAGCCAGACAGCAAAGAACATGATGGCAGAGACCTGCGGAATACATGTACCAATATACCATCCTCTTATCGGGCTTGATAAGACCGAGATAATCGACATCGCCCGTAAGATCAAAACCTATGATGCATCCACAAGGCCAGCCAAGTGTTGTACTGCAGTGCCTGAAAAACCTGCGATTGCTGCAAAATGTGGTGATGTGTGTAGTGAAGAAGACAATATAGACGTGGAAGAATTGCTAATGGACGCACTATCCGGTGCTAAAATAATTGATCCTTGTGAGTACAGTTAGTTTCATTTGCCGTCAATGGTCTCTATCTTGAACATTACATTAAGGCCCTTCAGGGTCACCTGGATTCGGTCACCGAACCTGAGAATGTCTTCAAAATCGGTATTTGAGTCCCATTCGTAAACATAATCATGGACTCCCTGTATAGGCTTGAATCCCAGGGACATCAATCGCCTGTTGACCTCAGAGGGCATGGCACCTTCGCTACAGAACCAGACTATGAGGTATGTCTTCATTTGTATCACCTTGATGACTTATCTATTGTAATTTAATTCGTATTATGGCTTTTGGTAATCTATATCGATTGTGTAGTCCTTTAAGTTTCTTAAAACAATATGTAACCGTGGTAACCATGTCAGAATATATGATATCGATAAAGATTGAAAAGTTGGAAGAAGGGGGCTACCTTGCCACCAGTGATTCCATACAGGGGCTAATCGCACAGGGCAGGACCATTGCCGAAACTATGGAAATTGCCCAGGACGTTGCTAAGAAACTAATTGAATCATATATTGACCATAATGACCCGCTTCCTTTTGAGGCTAATAAATCCATAAATCATGTCACAAATGTGCAAATTCCTGTTAGCGTTGAAGCATGACACGATTACCTCCTATGACAGCATCTGCTGTTATTAAAATCCTTAAAAAATCCGGTTTTGAGTTTGACAGGCAGGCTAAAGGCAGTCATGAAATCTGGTATAATCCAACTACCAGCAGAAGAGTTACAATCCCGAACCATCCTGGGGCAGACATTCCAAAAGGGACGTTAAAGGCGATTATTAAGCAATCTGGATTGTCAACAGAAGAATTTTTAACCTTGAGATGATTTTAAAGGCTACAAAAATTGAAAAGTCTTATGCACTATCTCTGCAATAATTCGTCTAAGTTATTTAAACTATTTTTTATAAACTCATAAATTGCTTCATTTTGTTTTTCTTTTGAATATGCTAAAAAGTAATTTTTCTTGAAATCGTAAATATAGGCTGGATGATAAGGTGATTTATCCAATTCTTTAAATGTACTTTCATCGTATTTTTCGCGCAATTCGCCATAAATTTCCAAAAATAGTTTATCAACATCTGAAAAAATTATACCAATCCACAATTCATCAGAATTTTCATCATACCTTTTAAAAGTAAAACCAGCATAATCATTCGCGAAATTTTTGCGAATTTTTTTTACTTGACCATTTCGTTCAAATTTATTCAATATTGTTTGAATCATATTCAGCAGATTCATAAATGATTTGACTCCCTCTGTATATTCCCATGTAACTTTTTCATTTGACATATTTTCCTCCCTTAAAAAATCTAAGAATTGTCTAAGTAAATATTCGTTTTTATCTTTTTCTGATTTAACATCAACACAATCAGTAATTGAATCCGTAAAACGATCTATTAAAGTATATAAGTCAGTCCAAAATATATATTTATCAGTGTACTTTTGAATAGTTTTATCTTCAATAAAATCTCGTGTTAATAGTATAAGTTTTGTCGTTTTATCGATACTTTCGAGATGCTTCGAATACCTTTCTAACTGTGAATCACTTAAATCAGATGAGATTTTATTTTCAATAAATATCTCGTAATGTATTGACCTAATTGCAATATCTATTCGACCATCTGAGATAGGATACTCAGGTATTATTTCATACTCTTCCAAATCATCAGAAATATCCAATATTTCATCTAACAAATAAGAAGTAAGTTCTGGAATTTCATCCAACAAAATCGCAAGAGCAGCACTGAAATAT
>JAIWAT010000084.1:0-7487 GCA_048634225.1 Anaerolineales bacterium
CGATCTGGTGTGCCGCCGATATCGGATGGATAACCGGACACAGCTACATTGTATATGCCCCGTTAATACTTGGCGTGACCTCAGTGCTTTATGAAGGTGCACCTGCCCATCCACAACCAAACAGGTTGTGGGAAATAATTGAACGGCACAAAGTAAGTATACTTTATACCTCACCCACATCCATCAGGATGCACATGCGCTTCGGCGACGAATGGACCCGGAAAAACAATATGGACAGCCTGCGGCTCCTGGGCAGTGTGGGTGAGCCCATCAACCCCGAAGCCTGGATATGGTACTATGAAAACATCGGCAAAGAACGGTGCCCGGTAATGGATACCTGGTGGCAGACCGAGACCGGTAGTTTCGTAATTTCCCCGCTGCCCCTTTCGCCCACAAGACCCGGGTCTGCAGGAAGACCATTGCCCGGTTTTAGCGCCCTGGTAGTTGACCATGACGGCAATCCTACCATAAATGAAGGGGGAAGTCTGATGATGAACAGTCCCTGGCCAGCCATGCTGCGCACCCTCTACCATGAGTCAGGTAGGTATGAAGAGCATTACTGGAACAAAGCCAGCGAATTCATAACAGGGGATATTGCCAGGATAGACAGTGACGGTTATTTCTGGGTACAGGGCAGGGGAGACGACGTGTTGAACGTATCAGGCCACAGGATAGGCAACTCAGAAGTGGAATCCGCACTGGTCAGCCACCCACATGTCAGTGAAGCCGCAGTGGTAGGGCGTCCCGACGACCTCAAAGGTGAGAGCATAACCGCATTTGTGGTGTTAAAGATCGGAGTTGATCGCAGTGAAGAACTGTTACAGGAACTCAGGGGCCATGTGGCTGAAGAGATAGGAAAGATCGCCAGGCCGGACACGATATACTTTGTTAACGACCTCCCAAAGACCCGAAGCGGTAAGATCATGCGCAGGGTAGTGCGTTCAGCCATTATATCCGGGGAAGTAGGAGATATTTCCACCCTGTCCAATCCCGAAGCTGTCCATGAAATTGAAGTTGCATTACAGAAGAATACGAAAAACCATGGATAGTATATCTTTAGCATTGCAGGATTTGGGATAAAGTTTGTTTCCAGCAAGTATAAATATATAAATATTAAACATATTTACTACTTATGAAACTCTGTCCCAGCGGCATAGCAAACCTGGATAAGATGTTAGGTGGTGGCCTGCCAAAACCATCATTGATTCTTATCGCAGGCAGCGTAGGTGTCGGGAAAACCACCCTGGCATTACAATCATTATCAGCGGCCGCTGCAAATGGTGAAAAAGCACTCTATATCCCTATCACATCCCAGTCAGAGGGAAAACTGACTGACTATTTACACAATTACACCTTTTTCAATGACAATATCATTGTCCGTCCTGTCGACCGCTCCACTGCTGAGAAGGATCCGCTGACCATACTTCTGGATATAGGTACCATAATGGCTTCTACCAACCCGGACCGGGTAGTGATAAACCCGCTGACCACACTGGGTTTCGGCTTCCCTGTCAGTGAAATCCGCCGGTTTTATTATTCCTTTGATGCAATGCTGCAGGACTGGTCTGCCCAAACAATGGTAACAGGCGAATTGAGCAGGCAGGAAGTCCACAATTCGATCCTGCCCCATATTGTAGACGGCGTGATATACCTGGACCAAAAAACAATCGGGAACAGGACTATCAGGAAGATGGATATAATCAAAATGCGGGGTGTGGGTGAAACATCTGATATTACCCAATCTTATGAGTTCAAGATCGAAACAGAAGGTATCCGTATCTTCCCTAAACTTGAACCTGTAAAAAGCGACCGGCAATTAGGCAATCACCAATTATCAACCGGGGTCAGTGGACTTGACAGCATGATGCACGGAGGGATACCTTCCCAATCCACAATACTGGTCATGGGGGGAGCAGGGACAGGTAAGACACTTCTCGGACTGCAGTTTATAATGGCAGGACTAAAACTGGGTGAACCTGGAATAATCATACTGTTCGAGGAACGCGAGGACCAGTTGATATACGAAGCTTCCAGGATGGGCTGGGACCTTAAGGGATTCATGGATAGTGACCTGCTTAGGATAATATATGCAAATCCCGGGGATATTTCACCGGACGAACACAACCTGGAGATACAATCGAATGTGGAGGACATTAGTGTAAAACGATTGCTATATGATGGGGTCTATAACCTTGAATCAGTCATACCAGATACAGTAGAATTAAGGGAGCATATCAGGTTGCTCACTGATTTTTTAAAATACAAAGGAATCACCGTTATGTTGACCAACGAGGTATCAAAGAAAATTGCACCTGATAACATACCTGATATGAGTATATCATCTATAGCTGATGCCATTATCATGCTTAATTTTGCAGACAGACAGAACAGGTTTGACCGTACCATGTCAGTTCTTAAGCTAAGGGGCAGCCACCATGACCTGTCGGTCAGGAAATATATTATCGGGGATCATGGCATCGAGATAGTCCAGAAGGGACTTGAAGGAATTTAATGTTATTCGGGAACGAACTTGGTACCGTAATAGATCATACCCTTTTCACTTTCCTCGCCCAGTTTCCTGAACACCGGACGTACCCTGGTACCGATCTCTAATTCTCCTGGTTCGCATATTACCTGACCGGTCAGGCTGGGACCCTCGTTAAGCTTAATTATTGCCAGGTTATACGGGACCTGGTTGGCATAGCCCTTGGCTGCCGTATGGATTACGGTATAAGTGATAACCTCACCTTTGCCTTCGAACTGGTAACTCTCGATCTTCCCATCCCTGCGGCAGGTGGGACACATCTGCCTGGGCGGGAAATAATATTCTCCACAAGTAGTGCAGTGGGTGCCTATGAGATTGTACCTGTTCGGGATCTTTCTCCAGAACCTTGAAACTGTCATTTTATATCACCTGTCCCTCGAAAAAATATGTACCACAGCAGTACCGCCCGAACCGCCTACGTTATGGGTCATACCGATTCCGGCACCATCGATCTGGCTTTTACCTGCTGTTCCCCTTAGCTGCTCTGTGATCTCCACTGCCTGTTTGATACCAGTGGCTCCCACAGGATGCCCGCAGGCCTTAAGACCGCCAGATGTATTCACAGGTATGCGGCTGCCAATGGCAGTCTCGCCATCTTCTGATGCCCTGCCGCCATCACCTTTTTCGAAAAATCCCAGGTCTTCTATAGCGCATATCTCGGCAATAGTAAAGCAGTCGTGTACTTCTACTATATCAATATCGTCAGGAGTAAGTCCGGCCATTTTATATGCCCGCTGACCCGCCACCACTGAAGCGTCCAGTGTGGTTATATCCGCCCTGTCATGGAGGGAGATAGGACTGCTGGCCTGGGCCGTGGCCTTCACATATACAGGAGTGTCGGTATATTTCTTTGCAACATCTGCCGGGGCCAGCACCACAGCAGCCGCACCATCAGATATTGGAGAACAATCGAACATGTGCAGGGGATCGGCCACCATGTTGGACCGCAGCACTGTATCAAGGGTGATCTCATTCCTGAACTGGGCGATCGGGTTCATGGTACCGTTATGGTGGTTCTTCACCGAAACAGCGGCCATCTGCTCTGATGTAGTACCGTATTTATGCATATGAAGCCTGGCTATCATGGCATACAGACCCGGGAACGTGGCACCCATGATGCCTTCCCATTCCCTGTCAGCTGCTGCTGCCAGTGCATCAGTAGCAGTGTCCAGGTCCACATCTGTCATCTTCTCGCCACCTGCGGCCACTATAATATCAGCATGGCCCGAAGCCACGGCAAGGATACCCTGGCGCAGTGCAAGGCCGCCGGAAGCACAGGCCGCTTCCACCCTTGTGGCGGGCACATGCAGTTTACTGGCCAACCCGGCATAATCGGCTATCAGGCTGCCCACATGTTCCTGCTCCACGAACCTGCCGCCGCTCATATTACCCATATACAGACCGTCGATATCTTCCCCCTGGATACCTGCATCTACAATGGCGGACACTCCGGCCTCAACGAAAATATCCCTAAGAGAACTGTCCCATAACTCTCCGAACTTAGTACAGCCAGTACCTATAATTGCAACATCTCTCATCTGGCATCACACCCTTATCTTGCCCTTGTGCTTGGCATAGCTAGCATAATTCAGGTATATCGGATCGGCAAGCAATTCCTGCACCTTTGGAGCACCACTTTGTATATCCTCTATCGTATCAGTGACCGTGATGCTAAAAGCATCACTGCCTGCACCTGAACCAAATGCTGTCATAAATATCCTGTCCCCTTCCTTTGCCTGGTCTAAAATGGCGGCCAGCCCGATCATGCATGAACCGGAATATGTGTTACCTAACATGGGGACCACCAGTCCCGGCTTTATTTGCTCAAAGTTGAATCCCAGCATCCCGGCAGCCCTTTCAGGGAACTTACCATTGGGCTGGTGGAATACTGCATAATCATAATCTGAAGGCTTTGAATCGATCTTTTCCATCAGGCCTTTTGCCGCCGAGGTCACGTGCTTGAAGTAACCCGGATCTCCGGTAAACCTGCCCCCGTGTTCAGGATAAAGCATTCCCTCACGCCTCCAGAAATCAGGGGTATCGGTAGTAAACGAGTATGTATCTTCGATAATTGCTGCAAGCTCAGAGGAGCCTATCACGTATGCTGCACCTCCGGCAGCAGCCGTATATTCCAGTGCATCGCCGGGTGCACCCTGGGACACGTCCGCACCTATGGCCACGCCAATATCTATCATGCCTGAAACTACCAGGCCCATGCAGGTCTGGATGGCGGCTGTACCTGCCTTGCAGGCAAATTCATAATCTGCTGCTGTAAGGACCGGTTCAGCCCCGATAGCCGCTGCCACTATGGTACTTGTGGGTTTAACGGCATATGGGTGGCTCTCGGACCCTGTATAAATGGCACCGACCCTGGAAGTGTCAATATTGCCTCTTCTTACAGCACTGCGTGCTGCTTCAACAGCAATGGTAATGGCGTCCTCGTCAAGGCCGGGTACTGATTTTTCATTAACCTTCAGCCCTTTCTTGATAGATGCGGCATCTGCTCCCCAGACCGCAGCGATATCTTCCAGTTTTATGCGGTATCGGGGTATATATGCGCCGTATGATACAATGCCTACTTTCATATGGTTCACCTGAATTATGGTAATAATATTATTTTTTTAAAGAATAATTGCCTATATGGTAAATCTGTTGTGGTTGCCGTTAACGTGATTGAAGTATCTCGATCATCGATTCCACAGGCATCATTGTGGACATTAAGTGTATGTTCTCAACCTCTGCGATCTTCCTGGCAATGGGGTCAACGTCCTTTCCTTTAAGCCCGTGAAGTACAATGGCACCGGGCTTGAGGCTGGTAACCCTGATGGCAACCAGCGGGGACCTGCCCGTGGATACCCTGGTGAAGATCATGGCCCTCTCTGTGCTCCATCCGTAAAGTCTCTGGAACTCATAGGAAGGCAATTCAAGGATTGCCTTGAGGCTGTCTACCACTGTATAACCGTATAGCTGCTTATCGTATTCTGTTTTCTGTGTGTGTATTATCTCAGCTTCAATGAGGTCTGCAAGTTCGGTCACGGGCATGGGGGAAGTGTATTCATGGATGTCGAACACGATTTTTTTATCATAACTTTCAGATATCATGTTCTCATAAGCACGGATCTTCTTACTGCCTCGCTGTTCGTCGATATCAAGCAGTGCGTTCACGATCTTGCTTACAATGACAGTACCAGGTGATTTCCTCCGGCCGCTTTCGTAATCACTGATGACCGAAGGCGAGACATCCAGGAATGTGGACAGGTCTGACTGGGCCACATCAAAATTCAGCCTCCATTTTTTCATAACATCTCCGGGCTTGTTAGAGAGTGTTATCTCGCCAGCCATTTTTTCAGCAAGGCGGTTCTTAATATCACTATCGGTATTATCCCCTTGCATGCAGTGTACTAATTTACCTGCACATAATATAAACCTAACGAATACTACATCGTCATTTGACGAAGTGGTCAACAACTATACCTATAAAAGGTCAATAACTATACCTATATAATGGAATTAAATCATAGCAGTAATTGACAAGGAATGGAATAGCCATGAGTGATGCAGAAATTAAAGCCGAGCTTATAGCCGTTGGTACTGTTAATATCGACAGGTCATTACTTGGCGATGTTACCATACCCACGGCAGGACCCGGAGCAGGTAAAACAGCATTTTTCTTCAGGTGGAACGCTCACCGGGTCAGGCTGGCAGTAGATGAAGGGTCAAAGTTAAAAGCTGTGGCCGATAACGGCGATGTCGTGATATTCAGGGGACCAAAAGTATTGGTTAGGGGGCATATTGAAGAGGAACTGATACACTGCCCTGAACAGGCATATATCACTATCAGTGAGCAGTGTATTTTTGATTGCAAGTACTGTCCTGTCCCAAAACTCTCAGGTAAGATCAAGAGCCTGGACGAGATCGTTCGCATGGTGGAGGAGGCGTTCAGCAAGGGTAACTTGAAGGCGATTTCCATCACATCGGGCGTGGCAGGGTCTGCTGAAGAGGAAGTGGAAAGGGCAGTAGAGGCTGTGAAAGCACTCAGGAAATACAATCTACCCATCGGGGTGTCTGTCTACCCCACAGCCGATTCCAACCTGAAATTGAAGGAAGCGGGGGTCGTGGAAGTAAAGTACAATGTGGAGACCATGGACCGCGAAATATTCAAACGTGTATGCCCGGGTATGGACCACGATTTCATTATTGTGAAACTGAAAGAAGCAGTTGGATTGTTTGGCAGGAACTTCGTGTTTTCCAACTTTATTATCGGCCTGGGAGAATCTGACGAAACCGTGGAGGCAGGACTTGAGGAGCTGGCTTCCATTGATGTAATACCCATACTCAGGGCAGCAAGCATGCATCCGCTGCGTGTTGGTGAGATCGAGATAGAGCGGCCTACCGGTGAGAGGCTCTTAAAACTTACACGGATTCTGCGCCGGATACTGGATAAGCACGGGCTGCGGGCCGATGTGTCCGAGACCATGTGCCTGCCCTGTACCGGATGCGACCTGAACCCGCATCTTGACCTGTAAGATGGGGGTGCCGTGATTTATGAGGTACGCACTGGGAATGACTGCATCCGGCTCATAATACAGGACGGATGCTAAAGTACGGGTGCGTTATAGTTAAAAACCAAACAGATTAAACTAACTCTTTGTGACCTTTGTGTACTTTACGGTGACCAAAATCATACACCGCAAAGTACGCAAAGAGCGCAAAGTGATCATATGATATGTAATGAATATTATGTTCTTTACTATAGATACTCCCCAAATCGGTTCTATGAAAATCATTGAGACCGGCTATGTTCGATAAGGTTATTGCAAATTGTCTCCAGTGCAGCATCCAGCCCTTTTTTGTTATTGTAACCTCCAACGATCTCCTGTAGATACACTTCAGGCTGCTCCTTCAATTCACGCACTGAATTTATGATGTTAGGTACCGCCCT
>JAIWAT010000085.1:0-7366 GCA_048634225.1 Anaerolineales bacterium
TGGATGGCTATATTTATCTTCGGTACATGACTGTATACTCCAAAGATTGAAATTAATCCATCAACGCAATTATCTTTAAAAGGAAGAGCTTCGGCTGAGGCAATGATTAATGATACTTTATCATTCAGACCGGCATTATTTACCCTGTCTTTTGCAATCCTTATCATTTCCCCTGAGATATCCACACCAATTACCTGATAATCTTTTTTTGCAAGAAATAATGTTTGTTCTCCAGTCCCACAACCTACATCAAGAATTAAACCGGGTTTTAAACTATTAAGGAGGACCCTGTTCTCTACTGACCGCATATATTCAAGCCTTTGATTATCAAATCTGTTGTCATAATTATCGGCAAGATCTTCATAATATCTTACTATACTTGTTCTATGCGACATGTTGAGTGAGTTTATTTATCCCTGGGGCGCAGGGGTGCATGTAAGACCCCGGATTTCTAATCCTATGATGTGCAAGCCCCGCACAACCAGAATGCTTATCCCAAAAAAGCATTTGTTGAACATGCCTGAGGGGATAAGTATGCCTACATATAATTAAGACTATATTACTATTGTTGTATATGTCGGTCAAAGCGTATAAGTTTGGGATATACCCAACAAGAATCAACAAGCCGCTTTAACATTCACACTTAACACATGCAGGCATCTATATAATGCTTCAATCAATATACTTAATAAGGCAGGGCAGGGAGCGGGCGGTTGTGTGCAGGCCCGAGGGTGTGGTTGAGGCGCTGGAGGGAAAGGGGGGACTGTGGTTGAGAAGTAGATATTGAAAAGCCTAATATTATACGAAAAGCAGGCAGAGTTATGGCATAAGATAATACATTTCAATTCTTCCAGTCAGATAATTGGAGCCATGATAATATTTAAATCATAAGATATATATACTCATAATAAATTGTTTAAAAACATGGGAATTTACAGTACAACAATAATTGAATTCCTTAATATGTGTATGGCTTATAGTAGCACTTTCCGGAGTTGTTATGGTACTTGGTTCAATATTTAGGGAATATTATTCGTCTGTGAGGATGTTGGGAGATTGATCTGCATCTAAATGGAGTGTTAATGGTGTCACCAGAAGAAGGAAATCTAACAACAGCAGAAAAACTTGGAAAGGTTTTGAAAGATATAGAGTATATTGGTGACATAGAGGCATCTGCAATAGTATCAAAAGATGGGCTTATGATGGTATCTGATTGTGGAGGTTTTGTGGATGATGCTATCATTGGTGCCATGGTTGCCATGTTAATCGGTTCAGCCAGTCATGTATCAGAAGAACTGAAAAAAGAAGATATAGAATATTTACTGCTTCATACAAAATTAGGTGAAATCATAATAATGAAAGTCAGTTCCAGTGCGATACTATGCGTGATAACAGAAAAATATGAAAATATAGGTTTGACCATTGTACAAATGGAAAAAGCCAGTGAAAATATAAAAAATATATTGGGTGAATAACTGCCCGACCACGTTTTTTGTTGTAGTAAATAACCTGATATATCCAGGCACAGGTTTGTCATTGTTTTTTATAATTGCCCTGGAAAATACAACAATTTTATCTAATAGTCTGCCGATTATTCTGTCATGGAAGCTCTATACCAGAAGGATTGTTATCTCAAGGAATCCCGGGCTACTGTTGAAAGTGTGAAGGACGATAAATTCGTAGTATTGGATAAAACCATGTTCTACCCTAAATCAGGCGGCCAGCCCCATGACACAGGCTTGCTGATAAAGGGCGACCAGGAATTCCCTGTGGTTTATGCAGGCACATTCGGTGGTGTGATCAGTCATGAAGTAGCTATGCCAGGGCTTGTCAAAGGCGACCGGGTAAAAGCGGTGATCGACTGGGACAGGCGTTACCTGTTCATGAAATACCATACTGCCTGCCATATACTCAGTGCCATTATCCACAACGAGACCGGGGCACAGATATCAGGCAACCAGCTTGGAGAGGAAAAAACCAGGGTGGATTTCAGCCTTGAGGATTTTGATAGGGAGCAGATCCAATCATATGAAGCAAAGGTCAACGGAATAATAGACAAAGGTCTTCCGGTCACTATTGAAATACTGCCAAGGGATGTGGCATTCCAGATACCTTCAGTAGTGAAATTAAAGGATGCATTCCCGCCTGATATTGAAGAAATACGGGTAATAACAATATCCGGGGTTGACAGGCAGGCCTGCGGCGGCACCCATGTGGCAAATACCGGCGAGATACCACATATTGAGATATTCAAGGCAGAGAACAAGGGCAAGAATAACAGAAGAGTATATTTCAGGTTCAGGAACGATTAGATCGATCAGGGGTTTTAGCTATGGTCAATGATGCATCATTGGAGTTTATCAGGGAGTTCGAAAAAAAGGCAGAGTCCATAACAAACGATATCGACCGCTCCAAAAAATACCGGGCAGGTATCGCTGCACTGTCACAAAAGGCAGTCGAGACAAACAACACCATATTTTTGGAAGCGGCTGTAAGGTTTACAGGAAAGGTCATTGACGACCACGATCGTTCCAAGGCATATGTGGACATTGTCAGGGGCACGGCCAGAGTGGCCATAAACACAGCCGATGCAGACTTAGTAGGCCGGTCGCTTGAACTATCAGCCAATACTGAAGAAGGACACGACCTCAGTCATGCCCTGCAGGGAATAGTGGCCGCAATGGCAGAAGTCGGAGCGAAAACGGATGATCCTGCCACCGTTGAAGATTCAAAAAAACTTGCAGGTACTATTGAATATGATACATACCGCTCATCTGCCTGGAGGAGTATTGCCCGGACCCAGCATGGTAATAATAATACACCAGATGCAGTAGAATCTGCAAATAAGGCAATGGAAATCATTGATATGTCAAAACTTATCAGCCGTGATGTGTACAGGGCCTCTGCGTACGTTGACCTGGCAAGACTTTTCATTGATCTTGGGCAGGAAGGTATGGCCCGGGAGTGCATTACTAAAGCTGTGGATAGTTCAGCGGGTCTGGAAGATGAGTTCGAACGCTCATCCATATTCCAGGCCATTGCCGAGACCCAGGTGAGGATGGGAGCACGAACAAAGGACAACAGGCTGCTGGAAGATGCTGTGGGGTCATTTGGCCTTATTACCCGGGAATATTACCGGACATCCACAAAGCAGACGCTAATGAGTGTACTGGTGAATCTAAAAGAAGATGAACTGGTAAAGAAATTGGCCTGATCTTATTTGCCCCAGAATGGATTGCCTCTTCGTCTGATCTCCAGGAACTTTTCAAGTGTTTCAATTTCATCTGGATTAAGTGATTCAATAAGTTCCTGTTCTACGATCTTTGCATGTTTTTCAGGTATTTCGATATAGAGCAGGTCGCCTTCATTGATCTGGCGGCCAACAATAGGGCCTTCAATTGACACTGCCACCTGTGCGCCATACCTTGCTTCACCCACATTCTCACCGTTCTCTTGTATACCCTTGATAAGACCTATCCGGCTGCCCTCTTTATTCATCACGTTCAGCCTGGTCCTGATGATGCCGCCTTCAATTTCCACACCCACCACAGCAGGTTTGCTCTGCCTGAATGTGTGGTCCGGCAGTAACCTGAACATACCAGGCCTGATGACTGCCTCACTTTTTTGTTTCTTTGTCATTTCAGTGTGTTCTTCCACATGTTCTTCATAATCATCAACAAGCTGGTAGATGACACTGCTCATAAAGAGTTTGACATCGCTTTTCTGGAGTTCATCAAGTGCATCGGGCAGTATATCAACATTAAAACCAAGTATGACCGAGTATAACGGGTCCTCCAGGGCTTTAGCCTCAATAATATCCCGTCTGGAAATATTTCCCACATCTGCCTTCCTGATGGGGATCTCCTGGCTTTTCAGTTCATTGACCAGTGCTTCCAGGCTGCCGATGGTATCAGCCCTGATAATGACCCCTACATTGTCGGTCTCGATCCTGGTCTGCTCTATCTCTGACATGATCTCTTTTGATATCTCATCAGTATTTTCTTTGGTAACCACCCGTATTGGTGCACCGGATATTGCATCATCCAGCATGGGTGCTGAAATCTTCAGTCCTGCGGCAGCTGTTATATGCTTTATCTGCTTGAACTTCTCTTCGGTACGGATCTCTGAGAGGGGTCTTGGTTTTAACAAGGCCCTGGTCCTGGTCACTATGGGTTTGGCCAGGGTACCCACAGCAATCATATCTCCCACCTTGATCTCCCCGTCATACAGGATGGCATCAAGGGTTGTACCAAGTCCACGCTCTTCTTTTACTTCAAGCACTACACCTACACCCGGACCTGTAGCATGGTATTCAAGGTTGGATTCCAGGAATTTCTGGGCCAGGCCCAGCAGGACCATGAGTATATCAGGTAATCCTTCACCTGTTTTTGCACTTATAGGTATTACTGCAATGGTTTTCTGGAAGTCCCGTATCCTGTCATAACGGTCGGCATTGAATCCGAGTTCATACATTTTACCTATTATCTCGTAGAATTTCGTATCAAGTATTGACCTGATATGTTCATGCTGTTTATTATAGGAAGATATGAAAGATGACATGGGCTGCTGGTCCCAGCCATGTATCCTGTCGATCTTGTTTGCAGCTATCACAAAAGGTGTTTTATAACGTTTCAGGATGTTGATAGCTTCGATGGTCTGGGGCTGGAATCCTTCATTGATGTCTACGATCACTATTGCCAGGTCTGCCAGTGCTCCGCCCCGGGAGCGAAGGGTGGTAAATGCATGATGCCCGGGTGTATCAATAAAAAGCAATCCCGGTATCTTGAACTTACCTTTCGGGACAGTACCGCATATCCTGCTAATAACATCAAGGGGAACCTCAGTTGCGCCGATATGCTGGGTAATGGCTCCGGCTTCACCTTCTACGATTGCTGTGCCCCTTATCTTATCAAGAAGACTGGTCTTGCCGTGATCCACATGACCCATAACACATACTATTGGTGTCCGGAGGTTCTTTTCTTTAGCAACTGATTTAGCCACTGGATTTCCCCCATGCTAAAATATTTTAACTATGTACAATAAATTGTCTTTGACACAATTTAAAGATATGCATCAATCATGCACTAATAATACTCTACTTGAGATAGCAGGCCAGTGAAATAAACCATCATTATAGTTAAGAATATAATATCTTTGACATATATCCTGAACACTTTGCGCTCTTTGCGGTGTATGATCTTGGTCACCGCAAAGAGCGCGAAGTCCGCAAAGATAGTTTGAATTGTTTGGTTCCTGACTATAAGTTATTCGTAAAGCCACTGTTCATCTATCCGCAAATATTCTGATATCTCGGATTCACTAAAATGAATGCTGATTTCGCGTTTTGCCGACTCGGTAGAATCAGAAGCATGGACAATATTTCGCCCTGTATCCAGCCCGAAATCGCCCCGGATAGTACCTGCCGCCGCTTCAGATGGGTTGGTGGCACCGACCATTGTCCTGATCACTGATACTGCGCTTTTCCCTTGAACAACTATGGACACCGATGGCCCGCTGGTAATAAAGTCCAGCAGTGAATGGAAAAAAGGTTTCCCTTCATGTTCTGCATAATGGGCCATGGCAGTCTCTTCAGGGATCGTGTACATCTTCAGGGCAAGTATCTTCAATCCGCGTTTTTCCATGCGGGATATGACCTCACCCACAAGATTGCGCTGTACCCCGTCTGGCTTTACCATAACGTATGATCGCTGCATTTAAATTCCGACCTGATAGTAAAAAAAATATGAAATTATTTGTTTTTCAGTTTCCTGTACTCACCAGTCCACTCAACACGTCTGGGGATCCTGCCGAGTTTCATGTTGTTTTCACATTTGCTTGAACAGAAATACAATGTACTGCCGTCCTTTTTAACAAACATCTTGCCTGTGCCCACTTCGATGTCCCCTTTGCAGAACGAGCATTTACGTGTTTCCATCAGAATCACCGTGTATTGAGTTTCTTTGCTTCCCTTGAAGTCTCAAGCAGCATCAGGATATCCCCTACCCTGATGGGTCCAACACAATTGCGGGTGATGATCCTGCCCTTGTCCCTGCCGTCAAGAATTCTGCACTGGACCTGGAGAGCTTCACCGTGCATACCGGTATTGCCCACGATCTCAATGATCTCGGCAGGAAAACCTAAATTATCTGACATGATCTTGTTCCTACTTCAATGCCTGGGTCTTGTTGACCACATCAGCGACCAGATCTTTGGATTTACCTGATTCCAGGATCACTGACGCAGCACAGCCTACTTTCAGACCGCAGGCAGCACCTAGTTCTTCCTGTTTCTTTACATAGATATAAGGGATATTTTTCTCCTCACACAGGGGCGGCAGATGGGCCACTATTTCAGGGGGATTGATATCTTCTGCGATATATATCAACTTGGCTGTACTTCTCTCTGCTGCTTTTGTGGCCTCGTTTGTCCCTTTACGTACTTTACCTGTGTCCCTTGCAAGTTCCAGTGCTTCTAATGCACTGTTCTCAAGTTCAGCAGGAACGTCAAACTTTACAAATATTGCTTGTGCCATGATTTTCAAATCTCCTTCCGGACAGGTTAATGTCCGTCATTATTCATCGGTTTATTATGTGATCGTAAGCTGAATTATTTATTCAGGTATGATTCGACCCCTTTTAATACACGATAGGTAATATAACTATCGCATGCGCTGCTGTCTTATATTGTTTATTCCCTGCAGTATTTCATCCTTTTTTTGGTAGATGATTGCTGTGACTGTCAGGATAATGATAATTAACAGGACCCACAGCATGGTCGTGCCTTCTTTGTTCCCAGGTTCAATTTCATTTATCTGGGGGGTCGGAGTGATATTGGACTCATAGGTTGCCACTGCTGCAGGCGTATGATAAGCTGTAGGAATGACGGCAGGGATAGACACAGGTTCACCTGAGATGGCAAAAGGTGAGAAGCCTGGTGTTGAACTTGTAAATGTTATGCTGTTTTCATTCCTTGAGGTCCATGACGTAGGCAGCCGTTCCCAGGAGTCATTATTGTACCGGTAGAGCGCAATGCTGCCTTTATCAATATTGTTTGAGGTTATCCAGTCAAGGGGGACGATGAAGCTGATGGTCATATCCCCTATATTATTCTCGGTCGCCCAGCCGTAGTTGCCGACCCAGATGTTGATGTTTTTATATACCTTGCCGGGTGCGGGTGTATCTACCATTGTGGATGTATTTCGCAGGACTTCTATCTTGGAGGCTACCTTACCTGCGCTTACCTTTGCTGTGAAGTTGATGTTCAGTATGGGGTTTAGCGTTTTCTCGAATGAATAACTTACATTGTCGCCCTTGAAGATCGAAACGCGCCGGGTCTGGGTCTCGACTATATTGTAGAAATCCTCGCC
>JAIWAT010000086.1:0-7304 GCA_048634225.1 Anaerolineales bacterium
TCCTTCCATAACCGAAATTCCTGTCCTTTCCATCAGCACCAAGATCAACTGCACCTGCACGAATGATCTGGCGGACCTCCTCATTTGAAAGATCCGGATTTTCAGCCAGTATCAGCGCTGCCAGACCTGCCACATGAGGAGTTGCCATAGACGTACCTGAAACCCGGCAGTAATCTGTTCCTACAATATTCCCCCTGGACGCTGTACACATATTGTTGATAGAAGCTTTAGTTGAGAGAATATCCACACCCGGGGCCGTCACGTCGATCTTTTGTCCCCAGTTGGAAAAGTAAGCTTTTGCATCATTATAGTCAGAAGCAGCAACCGTTATCGCCCTGTCTGCCGAAGCCGGTGAAAAACCCAGGGCATCTGCATTGCTGTTTCCTGCCGCTACAACCACAACCATACCCATATCATGCTCGTACTGGATGGCATCATCCAATAATGCGCTGCTGCCTGAACTACCCCAGCTATTCGATGAAACTTCGGCTCCCATATCTGCTGCATATTGAAGTGCCAGAACCGCATCAGACAAACTGCCGCTACCAGCCGAATTTAGAAACTTCAATGCCATTATCTGGCTGTTCCAGTTGACGCCTACCACACCATTGCCGTTGTTACCAACACCGGCAATCGTACCGGCAGTGTGAGTGCCGTGACCGTGGTCATCCATAGGATCATTATCATTGTTCGCCCAGTCCCAGCCATAGTAATCATCAACATATCCATTTGCATCGTCATCTATCCCGTTATCCGGGATTTCATTAGTATTTACCCACATGTTATCCTTGAGGTCTGCATGATTTCTATCCACCCCAGTGTCTATATCAGCCACTACGATCGATGAAGAACCAATGTTTTGATCCCATGCATATTCACTGTTGATTATTTTAATTCCCCATAGATCTGGGTAAGACTGGCCCCATGAACTGCTTGAAGAGTAATACGGGTCATCCGGAATTGTAAGAATATTTATTAGATAGTCAGGTT
Source organism: Anaerolineales bacterium (assembly GCA_048634225.1). GTDB lineage: Archaea > Halobacteriota > Methanosarcinia > Methanosarcinales > Methanocomedenaceae > Methanocomedens_A. The sequence continues at coordinate 991 of JAIWAT010000086.1, forward strand.
CAACGACTTCGATATTTGGATCATTCTGGTATGAATCCAGTATCGTTTTAAGCTTGACAAATTGGTCTGACTTTTTGGTGATTTTTTCCTTTGGTGTTTTTAGAGTTACTATGTACCAGTTTGAAAGTGGGCTATCTTTCTTTGACCCGACTCCATGTTTGACCAACGGTTCAAACTTCAAAACACCATGTTTTTTATTCAAATTATTTAATGTAGCTATACCTGTATCTTCAGGTTTTAAAGATTCTTTAATTGCTTTTTTTGACGAATCTTCTATCTTTATCAGAAATTCATTGGATAAGAAATGGGATTCGTTTAAATCGATTGATTGAATATTGGCAATTATTACTTCTTCTTTCTTATCTGCTTCAGACGGTAATTCTGCATAGGCTGTAGACATTGAACATAGAACTGAGACAATCATAAAAACGGCCAGGAAACCTGTATTTTTCCATTTTGTCTTTATATTTGTGTTACTGAATATCATTTGAAAAAAATGGATTCGATAATCATTTTTTGAATACTTGTTTTTGTTTTTCAATATTTTCATAATACATCCCTCACAAAATGTCATCATCATTATGATTATAATGATGATACAATATGAGATATATTTTAATTACATAAATACTTTCGCATCAAAAAAATCATGAATATTAGGTATAATTGACTTCAAGATTTGACCAAATAAGAGCGATATTAAATTGAATCAAAGGTACAAGCTATAAAATGGTTCGAAATGCATGGGAATGTTAAAATACTGTATACATTATTTATACAATTGATTATCCAGCATCTTCTATCAATAACGTACAGAAAAGTATATACTTTCCTGCAGGCTTAGAAAATGCGAGCGTCAGCGAGCATTTTCTTGTAGTATATCAAGTATAACTTGATGTACTCAAGAAAATCCGACGAAGGGAGGATTTTGTTCATATACAAAAACGGTAACCACTATGCACAGTCAAAAAACACCCCGCTATCCCCATTACAACCACCCACAACTCCACAGCTAAGATATTTTAACACCAAACAGGGATAATCTTTAAATCTTGAAAAACCCCTTTTACACTAACATCGGGTGAATTATATGGAACAGATAGAACAAAATCTTCAACTATTCTCAAATGCACATGGAGTTTCCGGTTACGAAGGCAATATCAGGCAACTACTCGAAGACAAACTAAGACCATACGTTGACGATATCAAAGTGGACAAGCTTGGTAACCTGATCGCCACACGCAACGGCAGCTCTCCTTCGATCATGATAGCTGCACATATGGACGAAATAGGACTAATGTCCAAGTACATAGATGACAAAGGTTTCGTCCATTTTGTAAAACTGGGCGGCTGGTTCGACCAGACCCTGCACAGCCAGCGGGTAATACTCCATACCGAAAAAGGAGATATTTACGGCGTTATCGGGGCCAAACCCCCCCATGCAATGAAGGATGAAGAAAAGAAAAAACCAGTAGAAGCCGAAAACATGTTCATTGATGTAGGTGCCAAAGACGACAAAGAAGCAAAAGCCATGGGAGTAATTCCCGGAGTTCCCATCACCCTGGACCGCCAGTTTGCCCACCTTGCCAATAACAGGTTCACAGGCAAATCATTTGACGACCGGGCCGGCTGCGTGCTCATGATCGAGGCCATGCGCATCATAAGTGAACTGGATGTAAGATCAACAGTATATGCAGTGGGCACAGTCCAGGAAGAAGTCGGCCTTAAAGGCGCCAAGACCAGTGCTTTCGGCCTTGACCCTGACCTGGCCCTGGTCACTGACGTTACAGTCTCAGGTGACCATCCAGGTATAGAAAAAAAGCATAGCGCCATTGAAATAGGAAAAGGTCCGGCAATCACCATAGCCGATGCTGGAGGCAGGGGCCTCATTGCCACAGAAAAGGTCATCAAGTGGTTAAAAGAGACTGCAAAACAGCACAACATCGACATCCAGCCTGAAGTGGCTGATGGCGGGACCACAGATGCAACAGCCATACACTTAACCAAGTGCGGCATCCCTTCTTCAGTAATAAGTGTTCCGTCAAGATACATCCATTCCCCTGTAGAGGTAGTAGACCTTGAGGACATTAAAAAAGGGGCTGAACTTTTAGCCAGGGCCGTGGAAAGTGCTGCGAAATTCTTTTAAAATATTTACAATAAAAAAAATAAAGGTGACTTAAAGAATGGCTGAAGCTACATATATTCTTGCCATCCTGGCAGTCGTCCTTCTAATGGGTATTGAAGCCCAGCTTATTGCCCGGTTCCTGAAGATGCCCAGTATAGTCTTCCTGCTCCTTTTCGGAATAATCCTGGGACCGGAAGTACTGAATATTATAGATTTGACCGGTTTTGAAAGTGAACTGGAAGCCATCGTTGCGCTTTCTGTAGCAATAATAATATTTGATGGTGGACTGCAGATAAATATCAGGCATATCAGGACACTCCAGAGGAACGTTCTTAACATAATAACCATTGGAGTATTGATCACATTCACCGGGGCATCGATCACAGCTTATTATCTTCTGGATATAGAGCCGGGTATGGCTATGTTATTCGGTGCACTGGTCTGTGCTACCGGTCCCACTGTTATAACGCCACTTGTAAAGCAGATCCATGTAAACCAGAAGATCAGCAAGATGCTTGAGATCGAGGGTGTACTCAACGATCCGATCAGTGTAATTCTGGCAGCTTTGATATTTGAATGGATACTGCTGGACATATCCGGGATAAGTGCACTGGGATACATGGTAGTTAAAATTGGCATGGGCTCAATTCTTGGAGTGTTTGGAGGAATAGTACTTGCATATGTCCTTAAAAATTTTCCAATGATCACAGCCCAGTATGCACGTTTATTCACCTTGACAATGGTACTGCTTACATTCACGTTTGCCGAGATCTTTGGAGAAGGTTCCGGAATACTGGCCGTGGCCATACTTGCACTGATCATAGGTTCCACAGAAATTGCCCATAAAGAATCTATCAAAGAGTTCAAGGGTGACCTGGTGATAATACTGATATCCATCATCTTCATTCTTCTGGCCGCCATGATACGTTTTGAATATATCTTAAATGCAGGCATGATGGGTATTGCAGTGATCCTGGTATTATTATTTGTAATCAGACCCACTGCGGTTATGGCATCTACAGTTAATTCTATGTTATCGTTTAAGGAAAAAGCCTTTATTTCGGTTATATCACCCCGTGGCGTTGTACCTGCATCCATGGTTACTTACTTTGCCATACGGATTAAGGGATTAAACGGCACTGCAGACGGGGTGGATGTGCTTGTAGGACTGGTATTTTTAACTGTTATCTTTTCGGTCCTGCTGCCCGGTATCTTTGCCGGGACACTTGCAAAAAAATTAGGAGTGATACCAATGGAGATATTGATCATAGGAGGAGGAGGGGTGGGCAGGGAGCTCGCCCAGAGATTTGATAAACGCGGTGAAAATGTGGTAATAGTTGATACTGAAAAAACTAACTGCCAGAAGGTCATGGAAATGGGAATAACGGCAGTCCATGGTGATGGTAATGACCTGAATATCCTTGAAAAGGCAGGTATCAAGCATGCCAAATATATAGTAGCAACCACCGACAAGGATAATGTTAACCTGCTGGCATGCCAGATAGCGAAAAGCAAATTTGGGTTTTCCAGCGACATGCTGGTTGCCAGGGTAAACGAACCGAACAACATCCCACTGTTCTCTGAGATGGGGATCAGGTCTATGAGTCCTATAAATTCTGCTGCTATTGTTCTTGAGAACATGGTCGGGCGCCATGACCTTTTCACAATGTGTGAAGTAGGTACAGAAGGTGATATCATAGAGGCCACCATCAGCAATCCAAAGATTGTTGGCAAGGCTATCAAAGATATAGATGTCCCAAAAAATAGTCTTATCGTGCTGATACAACGTGGGGATCAATCTATTATCGCCCATGGGGACACTATACTTGAAGACGGCGACCAGGTTACTATTATCGGTCGTTCCGGAGCAGCAGCAGAAGCTGCCAGTATCATGCAGTGAGCCAGTGGTCAAGGATGAAGGTTCTGGTAATAGGGGTCAACACGCGCCACATAGCCTGTTCTGCCAGCCGGGCCGGGTACACAGTATATACACTGGGCAGGTTTAATGATGTAGACCTGAAAGCCTGCTCTGACAGGTCAGTAATTCACGAAATGCCCGATGCCAATGATTTGAACTTGCCAGAACTTGCACCACTTATCAGGACTCTTCTCCCTGTTGACCTTATAGTACTGGGGCCCGGGTTCGAACACCTGGGTAACTGGGTGGAAGAAATAACCCAAGGAAATGTTCCTGTACTCAATAATCCAACCCATATTTTTGCTAAAATTTCTGACAAGGCCTGGCTGGCAGAGAAGTTAAAGATCCTGAACCTGCCTCACCCTTTTACAGTTCCACTGGATTGTCTTGATACACCCGAAGACTGGACTGGTGGCTATCCGGCCATTATCAAACCAAGGTCCGGGGCCGGTGGAATGGAAAACAGGTTGGTGAGTAATTTAGAAGACCTTAAAATGACAATGGCCGTGCTTGATAGTGGACAATACTTACTCCAGGAATACATTAAAGGCACTGTGACAAGCGTATCTATTATATCTACAAGTAAGCAAGCCGTAGCAATTGCTGTTAATGAACAGCTTGCCGGGATTGATACGCTCACAGGTATGCCCTTTGCATATTGTGGTAACATCACGCCACACTTATCTGAACACAATGACTGGATGCGTGAAACTTCCATAAACCTGGCCGTGGAACTGGAATTGATCGGCTCGAACGGGGTGGATTTCATAATAACTGACAAAGGACCTGTCGTCCTTGAGGTCAACCCCCGGTTCCAGGGCAGCATCGATACAGTTGAGCGGTCGACCGGGCACAACATTTTCCGGCTGCACCATGAATCATTCCTGGGAAAACTGCCCGTGTGCGGGGATAGCCATTGTTTTTCTATCAAGACTATATTCTTTGCCCCGCAAAGGTTTGTGGTGGTAAAAAGGGGATATGATTATTTAGTGCAATGTCATAATGGGGGGACGGCTGCCGATGTCCCATCTGAAGGAACTGTGTGTGAAAAGGATGATCCTGTGGTATCGTTCTTATCAGATGGCAACAGCAGGATGGAAGTTGTCAGGCAGGCAGAGCAGCTTGTTAGTGGTCTAATTGACATTATTGAAGATACCAACACGGAAGTTTAATATCTTTATAGCACACAATTAGGGGATAGGTGAATAATTTTGGTAAACCTGGATGATCCGGTTATTCAAGGTCTTTTATTGAATTTGGTTGGAGAAGAAGGAATGAACGTTGTCCTGAACATGCCTGAGGGGGAGATAACTGATGATGGTGTGGCTGAGATAACGAACGTTCCGTTGAACATTGTCAGGCGAACCCTTTATATTCTTTTTGAGAATAGGCTTGCCACTTACAGGCGTGAGAGGAATAAGGACAGTGGCTGGCTTACATACCTGTGGAAGATGGACCTTAATGGCATTAATGAATTGCTTGAAGCTGAAACTGAAAAATTTATCCGGAATCTCAAGACCAAGTTTGAATTTGAAAATGATAATATGTTCTATGTTTGCAAGAACAACTGTGGTCGATTCGTATTTGATATTGTGGCTGAGTTAGAGTTCCTATGTCCCAATTGTGGTGAGGATGTAGTCTTTGAGGACAATGAACTTATCAAGCAGACCTTGAAAAAGCGGATCAATGAGTTGACGTAAGCTTGATCCCTGATAAAAACGCTGCTATTGAATTGCTTAGGCTTGCCGGATGCAGTGACAAGGTAATAAGTCACTGCATAGTGGTTTCAGATTTTGCCAGGGAACTGGCTGGGAAAATCCATAAAAATGGGTATGCCGTAGATATCGAACTTGTGCAGATTGGAGCACTACTTCACGATATAGGCCGGTCACAAACACATGACATCAGGCATGGGGTGGAAGGGGTCATTCTGGCAAAGGAATTCGGGCTTGATGATAGGATAGGCGATATTATCAGGACCCATATCGGTGCAGGGATTACACCAGAGGATACTGTTTCACTGGGTCTGCCGCCAGATAGGTATATTCCTTTGACCCTGGAAGAAAAGATTGTGGCCCATGCAGACAATCTGGTTGAGGACGAAACGACAGTCTCTATCTCAGAAAAGGTGGAAATCCTCAGACAAAAAGGGCGTGAGGAAAATATCATTGAAAAAATTATCCACTTGAACAATGAGATTGAAAATATGATCAACTAAAGGTTTTCGGGATCGTTTTTCAATACTGCGCTCCACCACCATTCTGCCATGTC
>JAIWAT010000087.1:0-7205 GCA_048634225.1 Anaerolineales bacterium
GCACCCGCCTATTTGAGGTAGGGCTTAAGCACGGTATGCAGCCGCTTACCACTCTTGAGGACTGGGGCGACTTTGACCAGTTCGACTTCAAGGCAGCCTGGATGCCGCAGGAATACTACGACCTGGTACTGGAGTTTCGGGATGCTATGCCGTGGAACTCGGGCTGCGACTTCGATGAATGGTGTGAGTTCTATGAAGAAGTGAAAGAGAGGCTTTAGAAGATTATCAAGTTGCCAATTCGATAGATTTAGATAGTTTGTTATACTGTTACTAATTGTAATTCAGTGTAATCATAATTGTATGGCAGGAATTGCAGAAAGTATAGGATGTGTTTAAAATAGCAATAAGTGCAAGAAATAAGATCGAAGGCGTTGTAACGAAAATAGAGAACGGTACGGTTGCTTCCACTGTAAAAATTGAAATCTCCAAGTCTGCGAATCTAACCTCGATGATAACTAAAGAGGCGGTGGAAGAGCTTAATCTAAAAGAAGGCGATAAAGTAGAAGCAGTGATCAAAGCAACAGAGATACTGATATTAAAGGAATAAAAAATTCCAACCAAACTTTTTTTTCCGTTTCTTTTTTCTTTTTTCTAATTACTCAAACTTGATGGGGAAATCAATAGCTTACTGATTAATCTTTTCATGGGGACTATGATAATCGGTTAGATTGCTGTCGATTTTCAGAGGATCTTTGAAAGACAGGTTTAATATTCACCTGGTTCAACATGACAGGCTGTCATCTCGAACAGTTGGGTTTCACCATCATGCGAACCCCTGGCAATCAGTATATCATCACTTTTTATCTTCGTTCTTGAACCGGGCCTGTATATCCACCGGCTACCTCTTTTTATTGCCATTACATGCATGCCGGTCTCAGTCTCAAGTTTCAGTTCACCAAGGGTCATATTGACAATGGGAGAACAATCAGACACATTGATCCTGGTCATTACTTCATCGGACTCCCTGACCGCCATCATGAATATAGGGTGCAGTTCGATATCCCGGAGCACAATATCAGCAATCTCATAAGCAGCATCCGAGATGAACTCCGAGGCATTGGCCAGGTGGAGCAGGCCCCTGAGAATATCAACGTCCTCCACATGCCTGGCACTCTCAAGTACCCAGTGCTGGAGTTCGTATTTCATCTGGTCCATCTCTTCTTCCAGGATCTCTACCTCATTAGCGAGGTCCTTATTGTAGAATAAAACAGCAGAATATGCCAGCCCCACAGAAAGTTCAGACTTGTTCTTCATCTCCACAACAATGTCCACTGCCTTTTCAAGGTCTTCAATAGGCTCAGTGGGTTTATATTCACGCTTTACAAAGGGTTTGCCTGTAACAAATTCTGTAAAAATGGGCAGTCCTTCATCATGACCCCTTGCGAACAGTATGTCACCGGCCAGGATCGTCGTATCTTTTTCCACATCATATATCCAGGAAGAACCCTGGCGTATGGCTATCACACCCATCCCGGTTTCTATCTCAAGTTTCAGTTCACCCAGTGTCTTTCCAATTACAGGGCTGTCCGGTTCAATAGTTACTCTTGTAACCGTTTCCTCGGCTTCCCTGATATCAGCCTTCAGTTCAGTGGGAATACCCATCTTCAGCCGCACGATATTTGCGATATCACCTGCGGCATTGGCAATGTTCTCTGCTGCTGATGCGGCTTTCAATACACCGGAAAGCTGGTGTGCTTCATCTATACGGCGGGCGGCCTGCATGGCAGTGATCTTCATGTGGTATTCAAGAGTATCCATCTTATCTTCCAGACGGATCACTTCTTCTGCTATATCCTCGTCATCATAGATAACAGCAGAATAGGCCAGGTCCAGCATCAGTTCAGAAGTATCTTTCATTCCCACAAGCAGTTCTTTCATGTTCTGGGAACAGTGTTCGATCTTCTTTGACATAATAAATCTACCTAAACAGCAGTCTATTTATGTTAACGATACATAAAACCACCGATGAGGGATAAATGTTGCCAGATTTTAAGGAAGAGATTATAAATGAAATATCATTTGCTCAATCTCTCAGATATCATATTACACCCTCCACATTGAAGGAAGGGTTTTTTGGTCTTTTACTCATGAGTCTCATGAGCCTGGTAGCAGGGATGGTACTGGGCAAGATGACAGGAATACTGGAATCGCTGCCTGCCCTGATACTTCTCATCACCCCGGCCATAGGTATGAGGGGAAATATCTTCGGGGCCATGGGGTCACGGCTTGGTACGGCGCTGCATACAGGTATGTTCAGCACATCGCTAAAACCATACAGCATCCTGAGCCAGAATATCTATGCCTCAATGATCAATACCATTTTAATCTCCTTCGCACTGGGTCTCATGGCCTGGGGTTTTGCCCTCCTGCTGAAAATAGAAAGTATCGGCCTGGTAGAGTTCGTGCTGATCTCCATGATTGGTGGGATCATCTCAAGTTTTTTCGTACTCCTTATCACAGTGGGGGTAGCGGTGACCGGCCATAAGAGAGGCTGGGATATAGATAATATGAGTGCGCCAATAATTACAGCGGCAGGGGATATGGTTACCCTTCCCGCACTGTTCCTGGCCGTGATATTGATAGGCGGGAACTCTTCAGGATACCATACTATCCTATTCGTCCTGTTCGGCATACTGGCCGCAGCATGCCTGTTGTTGACAATAAGGTCGGGGTTTGACATCATGCAGCGTATAATCTACGAAAGTGTTCCCATGCTGCTGGTAGCCGGGTTCATGAGCACTCTTGCCGGATTGATAATAAATTCAAGACTTGATGGCTTCCTGATGCTGCCTGCCCTGCTTGTAATGGTACCACTGTTTTTGGAGGATAATAATGCACTCGGAGGGATACTTACGTCCAGGCTGTCCTCGATGCTGCATACCGGTATGTTCGATCCCGGTATGTTCCCTGGCAAACAGATAATTCCAAACTTCCTGCTGATCTATATCTATTCCCTTGTGGTGTTCCCCCTGGTAGGGGTATCGGCTTATGCGGCCAGTATCCTGATGGGGATTGGCTCCCCTGACCTTGGAAGCATGATCTTTATCAGCACTTCGGCGGGCCTGATCGCAGTTACAATCGTGAACCTGGTAGGATATTATGTTGCCATCACGGCCCATAAGCTCAGGCTGGACCCTGATAACCACAGTATTCCCATGATGTCCAGTATTGTAGATGCCTCAGGTGCAATGTGCCTGGTGGCTGTGTTGATGTTAGTGGGCATGGTGTGACCAGGGGAATCGCAACTTTTAATTTATTGCAGTGGAAATAAAGGGCTATGAAATTCGAAGTGATACCGGCAGTGGATCTTAGAGGTGGAAGATGTGTGCAGTTGGTGCAGGGTGTACCCGGGACCGAACTGGTCTCACTGGATGACCCCATTGCAGAGGCGCTCAGGTGGATAGATGAAGGGGCACAGACACTGCATCTCATTGACCTGGACGGTGCCATAGAGGGTGAGAGGATCAATGCGCAGGTGGTTGAAAGGATAGTAGATGCCACTGATGTAAGGGTAGAAGTTGGCGGTGGTATACGCACTTCCCAGGATGTTGAGGCCCTTGTGGGTGTAGGTGTGGACAGGGTGATCATCGGCACTGCCGCTGTGAACGATCCCGATTTTGTCAGGGAGATGTCGGACCTTCACGGGAAGGAACACATCATGGTCTCGCTTGATGCCAAGAACGGCAGGGTGACCACCCACGGCTGGGCAAAGACATCCCGTTTCTCACCCCCGGAACTGGGGCGGCAGCTGGAGATGGTGGGGGCGGGCAGTATCCTGTTCACTAATATTGATACCGAGGGGCTGCTGCAGGGTGTGGATCCGGGGCCTACACGGGAACTGGTAGAGGCTGTGAGTATACCAGTGGTGGCAGCGGGTGGGATCACCACAGTTGACGATATCAGGATGATCAAGGAAACGGGTGCCGAGGCCGCGGTGGTTGGCAGCGCTCTGTACACAGGCCGGCTGACCCTGCCAGAGGCTATTGCAGCGGCACATGGATAGCAGATATGGGGCTTAGACCTGCGGCTTTATACTTAAAGAGTGATATTGTTAATTATTGAAAGATGCGGGAAATCATACAAATCGTACTTTAGATACAGTGAAAAAATCAGGAAGTAGGGATATGAGAATTGCAAAACAGAAACGTAAGACCAGGGAGACCGAAATTGGAATGAAACTTAACCTGGACGGCAGCGGGTCTGCTGATATAGATACCGGTGTCGCTTTTTTTGACCACATGCTGACGTCACTGACCAGGCACGGCGGACTTGACCTGACCGTCAATGCCACTGGTGATGTGCATGTGGATGAGCACCATACTATTGAGGATGTGGGTATCGTGCTGGGAAAAACCCTTGAGAAGGCTCTGGGTGACAAGAAGGGGATCGTGAGGTTCGGGGAAGCGAGGATACCTATGGATGAGGCGCTGGCAGAGGTAGCGCTGGACCTTGGGGGCAGGAGTTACCTTGCTTTTGATGCACGGTTCATGAGCCCGAAGGTGGGTGATTTCGGTACCCAGATGACCAGGCATTTTTTTGAGTCCCTTGTCAGCAATGCGGGCATCAATGTGCATATGAAGGTGGAAGGTGAGAACGACCACCACAAGATCGAGGCGCTGTTCAAGGCTTTTGCGGTAGCGCTGAAGCGGGCTGCAACTGTGGTTGGGGATGACGTGCCCAGTACTAAGGGCGTGCTGTGAGATTTTGTTTGGCAGTTTGGTAAGATACTATCTGTTGGAGTTTACCCCTTCATTTCAACTGCAACTAATAATAGTGTAGAATGGGGCAGGGACTGGGAATATCCATATATTTTATACAGGATTCAGCACGGCCCCACAATACTCGAAATCCTGCAGCACATCCTCCACCGTGGTCAGCACCTGCGCGCGAATGTATTAACCAAACTCTTCGCCAGATTATCTCAAATATCAACTACTTTAAATTACCCTCATCCCTCTGTTTTTCCCAACTATATGTTTTCATAAGCTTTTCTGCGATGATCTACTGTCAAAACAAGAACTTGAAGCTCATTCTTTTTGATGGTGTACAGTACTCGATATTTTCCAATTCTCAGGCTCCAGAGGTCAATAGCGATCAGATGTTTTCCCAGTTCAGGATATTTTTCGAGCTGAAAGACTTTCCTTAGTATTCTATCTCTCACAGATTTATCGAGTTTTTTTAGATCAGCTTTGAATTTTTTATCAAAAAGCAAAGTATACATCAATCAAACACCATGTCTTCTTTTGTGAGATACTCGCCGGAGTTGATCCTGCTAAGAGCTTGTTTGACTGCTGTTGTAGTACTCCTATCGGAAAGAACGTTTATCGTTTCTGTCAATCGATCGATGTATTCAAGCATGTCATCATATTCGTCTTTGTAGAGCCAGACCTTGTTCGATTCAACATGAGTTTCCATACGACTTAATTTTGTTTTAAACTATTAAATACTTCGGGCCATGTTCAACAAATACAAATGTGTGACCTGTGCGCCGTCCATGCATAGCTTCCCCCTCCCCCATCATAATGCTCCACAACAACCCCATCAAGATACTCCGTCCCCACACCCTTCACTTCCGTCTCAGCATCGCCCGGTATGCCCATAACATAGAGGGTTTGTGGCGTGCTACGAACAGGGTGGTCTTTAATTCCTGCAGCCGGACTTGGTAGAATTCAATGTGGCGTCTGGGCATTACCGGGATGTGCGCAACCGGATATTGGATGGGTAGGAGGGAGACAGCATGTTGCATCTGTTTGAGATAGCAGAGCAGCTTTTTTGCTTAAGAACAATCTAAAAGTCATGAAAGATCAGTGAGAGATATTTTATTCCCTTTTTTCACATTATCTTCTATTTCATCGAGCTCTTTCATTTCATCTACTGAAAGGTCTTCAAAGCCCAGGAAATGATCAATTTTTGAATTTATCATATTGAGCTACCCTTCAATTTGCATCAAATTGGTTATTATTTCTCTGTCAATAGCAGTGCTCATATTTATTTGGATTGTTTGAAAGGTAATAATAGTATTGTAAATATCGCATCCTAATCATACACAGACATCACGTCGGATTCAGCACAGCCCCACAATACTCACAATCCTGCAGCAAATCCTCAACCGTTGTCAGCACCTGCTCGCTGCGGCTGCGGTCCCTGTACACAGTGATGCCCTTGCACCCCAGTGTATACGCCAGCCTGAAAGCCCTGGCCACATCCTCTTTTGTGGCATCATGCCTGAAATTGATCGTCTTGGATACCGCATTGTCAGCATATTTCTGGAAAGCAGCCTGCACCCGGATATGCCACTCGTACCCCATATCATGTGACGTGACGAACAAACGCTGCACAGCCCCTGGCACATCAGGCATATCCTGTACAGAGCCCTTACTTGCTATACGCTCCATCAGTTCCGGCGAATAGAATCCCTCCTCCTTAGCTATCTGCTCGAAATACGGATTGGTGACCACAAATTTCTCGCCTTCCATCACAGTCTTCACATATGATACAGCATAAATAGGTTCAATGCCGCTGCTGCATCCCCCTATCATGCTGATGGTGCCTGTGGGTGCAATGGTTATACGTGTGGCATTGCGCACTTCTGGCCTGCCCGGGCTGTCATAGATACTGCCCTTGAAGTTCCCGAACACACCCCGGCGCTGTGCAATCTCCCCTGATGCCTGCACGGCCCGGTTGCAAATAAAGGTCATGACCTCCTCAGCCGCCTGCACAGCCTCAGGGGAATTGTAAGCTATGCCCAACTGTATGAGCATATCAGCAAATCCCATCACACCCAGCCCTATCTTCCTGTTTCCCTTGACCATCAGGTCTATCTGCTTAAGCGGGAACTGCTCCAGGTCTATCACATTATCCAGGAACCGCACTGCAATATCCACGGTACGGCCCAGTTTATTATAATCAATGCTGCCGCTATCTATCATTTTATCCAGGTTGATCGAACCCAGGTTACAGGCCTCATAGGGCAGCAGGGGCTGTTCCCCGCAGGGATTGGTTGCCTCTATCGTCCCCAGCCCGGGTGTGGGGTTATCCCGGTTAATGCGGTCCAAAAACAGCAGACCCGGCTCACCGCTCTCCCAGGCCGAGGCTGCTATAAGGTTGAATATCTCAATAGCATCCTTGCGCCTGGTGATCTCACCGGTGCGGGGGTTTAGTAATCCGTAGGACTCCCCTGCCTCTACTGCTTCCATGAATGTATC
>JAIWAT010000088.1:0-7119 GCA_048634225.1 Anaerolineales bacterium
TACTCTTCCTGTTATCACAAGATCCTGCAAACCTGGGAGCAATTGCAAGGCACATAAAAAAACCGACCGGAGAAATATCAAATTACCTCAAAGCCCTCCTGAGAACAGACCTCATATTCCGCAAAGATAGTACATACCACATACGAGACCCACTATTTGCCTTCTGGGTCAATAACAAATATCTGGGCCTCGGTGCAAAAATCACGTCAGGGAAAGTGGCAGAACACCTTCTGGCAAACCTGGAGGAAAAATACCAGAGAGTCTCAACCGAACTTGGAATTGCCAAAGAATATGAAATAAAATACAAACTGGAAGCACTGTACAACATCAAACTTGAGAAGTACCTGAAAGATAATATCGAATTCGACCTGATAGGCACAGATGACAACACGGCATATATTTTTGAGATCAAATGGCGAAACAAGAAAACCAGCTACAAAGATATTGACAACCTGATACAAAAGATCAGCAGCTCCGAATTCAGGACACAAAAGAAACGGGTGATATTCATATCAAAATCCGGATACACACAATCTGCGCTCGAATTTGCAGGACAGCATGAAGTAGAACTCCTTAACAGGCACATGGAAAAAGTAACGATCCAGGATCGCTGAAATATCCATGGGCTCCCCGCTCATACCACATCCACACACCCGAACCCCATAGCATTCTTCTCGCCCAGCCCTGCATCATATGCAAACCCGATAAGCTCTGGGCTCGCCTCAACTTCCATTTTCATCAAACTGCACCGCCTGAAAGAATTGCCAATCGATATCCGCTTGGGTTTGACATCCTTCACATCCACAACCTCAAAATGCTCATGCTCAACAGGGTGCCCGTAGAACTTCTCATACCGGGCGGCCAGGTTTGTATGAAGGTTCTCATAGAACTTGGCATCCTTCGGGTACAGGTCAACCTCGACCAGCTTACCATCACGTTTTCTCATAGTTTTGACATACACAGGTGACAGGGTTTTGAACGTACAGGTATCCGAAAACTCACTCTGGGGAAGGATCTCCACACGCTCGATAATAAAATCAACCTTCTTCCTTTTACCAAGGAAAAATCCAGGTTCAAGCAGCAGTCCCTCAGTAAAACTTCGTATGAATTCAGGATCAGGCGAGGAAAGGAAAAAGTGGGCCATTGTGAAATTCAAGCCGTCTTTAGCCGGGATCCGGTCTTCGATGACCAGATTGGAAAACGTATAGAACTTGAATCCCTGATGGCTGTGGATCGAATTTGCCAGGGTAATATTTGCCGCAGCAAGACGGGAATACAACATGGATGCTATGCCGTACTGGTACTCATAGAACAGCGGACCACCTGAGAGTTTTCGAATGGTAATTTTACTTCGCACGATAATGAAAACAAGCGTGATATGATTTATACTTGTGGACTATTTTCTTGTGATATTTTAATTTATCCAGAATAAATTAAAATGTCACAAACTTTCTTATACTCTCCAATATATGCATCATTTATATACTCAAACTTACTAATTGTTAGTCAAGAGGTAGACTATGATCGCATCTGAAGCATTCCCTGCATCAACAATAAGCCCGCATTTACAGGGTGTTGAAACAGAAACATTTCTTACATTATCAAAAATGTCAGAGCAAAAGGAATCTTTAAAGAATATATTAAAGAAATATAATGCTAAAAGTCCTGAAGACATTGAAATAATGATAGAGCAAGGTGGGATGAGGGAGCATCCGGCATATGAGGATTACCTTTCGGCTCTGTCCTATGAACAGAATATAAAAGACCTTAAAAATTTACTTAATGATCTGGTAAAGAGAATATGATGCACAGGCTGATTGTTATTGCCAGATGCGCAGAGGAGCATTTTTCTGATATAATAATCGAGGCTCCGATCATTTTTAGCGATAAGGTAAGTCTCCTTTTTATCGATGGCTCATTTATGGATATCAGATATCCGGTTGATTCGAAATACTCGTTTCACTGGCAACTTGAAGATGAAATAATCAGGATAGATACAGCGCCCCATCACCGCCAGGTTTCTACGTATCCACGGCATATGCATATTGGGAAGGAGGAAAATGTGAAGTGTGTGCTGGAGTTTGTGCAAAGCAAGGTGGGGAAATAAGTTGGGTATTTTCAAATGGTGGAATGCGGGATGTTTCCTATAATCATAATTATGCCATACCAATTATCCTAGCACCTGCTCGATCCTCTCCAGTGCATCCCGTATTCGCTCCTGGCTGGTAGCATAGGATATCCTGATCCATGCTGTTAGGCTCTAAGGCGCTTCCCGGCGTGGCAGCCACATGGGCCTCGGTGAGCAACTGCTCGCACACATCATTTGTTAATGATTTAATTGTAATCCCTCCAAGGTCTGATTTTAACCGGAAGTCTACAGGGCCAGCGCTCCCGGAGATCGTAGTTTCAATCCCTCCATTCCCACCCCCTGCACCAGTCGTATCCTCTCTGGCGGCACTCCTGTCAAGCCACAATACCTGCATAATCCAATTATGTATTATCCAATTATGCATAATCTATTTATGCATAAAAGCATTATACAAACATATATGTTCATTAACAGAACCCATGAACTCGCAATCCTCAACCAGCACAGCAGATCAATAAGCTCAGGCTCAAGAATAAACATCGCACTCTTTGGGCTCAGGCGCATCGGAAAAACAGAATTGCTATTGCAATTCAAAAACACCACCCATGACAGGAACATACTGGTTCCCTACATAAACCTCCAGAAAATGATCCCTGATACAGAAGGATTCGTCAAAGCATACTCAAAAGAACTAATATACGAAACGGTCCGGCAAAAGGAACAGGCAGACTATCCCTATGAAATGGAAGACCTCCTCCTGCTCGCATCAAAACTGGGAAATATGGAAACACACCACGTAAGAACCCTCATAAGCATCCTCAAGCAGCACGAGATCGCCGGAGAAGAACTCCTGGAACTGACATTTGACTTTGCACAGAAACTCGCAGAAAAACACGAAAAAAAGATCATATTCATCCTCGACGAATTCCAGGAATTATTACAGGTACACCCCCGGTTCCTCCAGGTAATGCGCTCGATAACAGAAAAACAAAAGGACGTCAACTACTGGATATCAGGCTCTGTGTTCTCGGTCTTCAATGAAATGCTCAACTATAAAAACCCTTTTTTCGGACAGTTCACCAAGATAACCCTGGAAAACTTTGACAGGGAAAGCACCTATGAACTCATCGACTCGACACTTCCCTTTAAACCCGCCGGAAACTACAAAGACAAGATATATAAATTCACAAACGGCCAGCCGTACTACACAGTTTCCGTATGCAGGAAAATATCCGAACAGTATGCACTTGACAGTTCGATCAACACACCACAGGTAAATTACTGCATAATGAACGAAATATTCGCAGATACAGGCTCCATCAATGAACATTTCGAGTACATCCTCGATGTATCCCTTGCAAAATTCAGGAACAAAGACAGGTACAAGACCATACTCTTCCTGTTATCACAAGATCCTGCAAACCTGGGAGCAATTGCAAGGCACATAAAAAAACCGACCGGAGAAATATCAAATTACCTCAAAGCCCTCCTGAGAACAGACCTCATATTCCGCAAAGACAGTACATACCACATACGAGACCCACTATTTGCCTTCTGGGTCAATAACAAATATCTGGGCCTCGGTACGGAGATCACGTCAGGGAAAGCGGCAGAACACCTACTGGCAAACCTGGAGGAAAAATACCAGAGAGTCTCAACCGAACTTGGAATTGCCAAAGAATATGAAATAAAATACAAACTGGAAGCACTGTACAACATCAAACTTGAAAAGTATCTGGAAGATAATATCGAATTCGACCTGGTAGGCACAGATGACAACACGGCATATATTTTTGAGATCAAATGGCGAAACAAGAAAACCAGCTACAAAGATATTGACAAGCTGATACAAAAGATCAACATCTCCGAATTCGGGACACAAAAGAAACGGGTGATATTCATCTCAAAGTCTGGATACACACAATCTGCGCTCGAATTTGCAGGACAGCATGAAGTAGAACTCCTTAACAGGCACATGGAAAAAGTAATGATCTAGGATAGCTGAAATATTTCTGCACCCGGTTCAGGTACTGTTTCAGGAAAATGCGCACCTTACTCAGGTGTTTTACGCCAGCGTCGTAAACGATGATCACGTAATTATTTATTCACTCCTGTAGCTGGCGATCTGATCCACATCAAACATCAGCACCCTATACAATTCGGTCTTACCGACCCTGCGCCGTCCGGTGAGTACGATCATAGAAGGCATTGCGTTCCTGAGCAGGTTTGATTCATGTAATTCGTCTTTGAAGTTGTAGAATTTTATGGGTGCGTTCCTATGGAATTGTGGAAGATTATTTTCATAATCATTATGGATGTAATCATTTGAATTTTAAATGGTTGTGTGAAATTTAAACGTCACCACCACTTCACCAGCGGCTTATGCTCCTCACCCTAAGCAGATGCTTTGACAGCTTATACAGTTCCAGCCTGATAAGCCGCTGGTACGATACATTGCACTTCAGACCATTATGCTTCAGACCCTTATACTTGATCGAAGTACCCGGCCTGTCATTATACTACTGTAAAAATAATTTATTACCCTTCTCACTTCAAATGGTGGAAGGCGGGATGTTTCCTATAATTATGCCGTACCAATTATCCTGTCAGCACCTGCTCAATCCTCTCTAGTGCGTCACGTATGCGCTCCTGGCTGGTAGCATAGGATATCCTGATAAAGTCCATACTGTTGGGCCCGAACGCACTTCCCGGCGTGGCAGCCACATGGGCCTCGGTGAGCAACTGCTCGCACACATCATCACCGTTGCCGTATTCGCTCACGTCGGCAAAGGAATAGAACGCACCGCTGGGATAATTAGACTTAATACCTATATTGTTCAGCCCGTCCACCAGCAGGTCCCGCCGTGCCTTGAACTCGGCAACCATTTCGGGAATAAATGACTGGTCCCCTTTCAGGGCCTCCACACCCGCCCACTGGACAAAGGTAGTGGCACTGCTGACACTGTGGCTCTGCAGCTTGGACATGGACGTGTACAGTTCATGAGAAGTAGCAAGATAACCCAGCCTCCAGCCGGTCATGGCATAAGCCTTTGAAAAACCATTCACTGTGATGGTGCGGTCTTCCATGCCGGGTAGGCTGCCGATACTGAAATGCTCTTTATCGTAGATGATCTTCTCATATATCTCGTCCGAGATCACAGAGATATCGTGGTCGATAGCAAGGTCTGCGATCTCTTTTATCGCATCCCTTGAAAAAATTCCCCCTGTAGGATTGCTGGGGCTGTTTAATACAATAAGCTTGGTCTTTGGAGTGATATAACTGGCCACATCTGTGGGACTAAAATCATTTTCCGGGTCAAGGGGTGCAAACACCGTCTTCCCGCCCGCTATCTTGATGCACGGGTCATAGGATACCCAGGCCGGGTCGAACAGAATGCCCTCGTCGCCCTCGTCCAGTATGGCAAGTATGGCCTCGAACACAGCCTGCTTGGCGCCCGGTGTCACGATCACATGGGCAGGCTCAATATTCAGGTTGTTCTCTTCATTCAGTTTTTCGGCAATAGCAAGGCGCAGTTCGGGAATGCCAGGGGAAGGAGAATAATGGGTATCGCCCCGGCGCAGCGACACTTCGGCAGCATCACAGATATTCTTCGGTGTGTCAAAATCAGGTTCGCCCAGGCTGAAACTAATAACATCATGTCCCTCGCGCTTGAGATCATTGGCCAGATTTGTCATCCTGAGGGTGGCCGATTCCTCAATACTTTGCAGGCGTTTTGATACCATGGCTTCAATCTGGGATGAGATATTATTTTAATCTTTGCACCAGCTTGACGGCAGCTTCGACCGCCCGTTTGGCATAGTCCACCCGCTTGTGTGCATCCAGCCTGCTCATGCCCGGGCCAGATATGCCCAGGGTTACCGGTTTATTATATTCCAGTGACAGGTCTGTGATCTTCCTGGTAGCATGCTGCACCACAATCTCATCGTGCTTGGTCTGGCCTTCGATAACGCAACCGATCGTGACCACCGCATCGATCTGAGGGTCGGTTACCATTTTCTTGATGGCCAGCGGCATATCATATACACCCGGCACCATGATGGTCTGCTCTACTGTGGCCCCCAAAAACTCTGCATGCTCCCTGCCCAGCATCTCCATCTGGTAGGTAAGGTCCCTGTTGAACTCTGCTACTACAAATCCCAGTTTAATATCGCTCATGATAGTAATCTCCGGTTATTTCCAATTATATTTCTTATTGACATTATACTATAAATTTAAATATGTTCTACAGACCCACCTGACCTGCATCCTTATAGCCCTGCCGCTGCCCGGTACCTGCTTCACGTTCCAGATTATGTTTGCTAAACAGCAATTTTACAACGTTCAGGGCATGCTCCCGTGAGCGCTGCTCCATCAACCATGCAAGGGTTTTGTCATCCTGAGCTTCGTCCTCATGCACGAACACCTCGATCACATGGGTATTTGTCATCAACTGTGCCTGGATAATACCCTGGGAAGCCTCGTGGGCGCATATCTTATCCTTTGGGTCTGCCCCGGGCATACCCAGCGCCATGACAATATCACAGCCCAGTTCCTCTATCAATTTCTTGCAGGCCACGGGCAGGTCCTTGATACCGGGTACAGTATAACGCTCGATCTTCACAGATGCATTGTTGCGCAGCTCATCAATGGCTGCACCCCCCATATCATACCTGGCAAATGTAGTATCTGCAATACCTACCGTGACCATGTTTTCCTCGAACTGCTACTTCAACTGCTGCTTAAACTATTACTTTAATTGTTATTGTCGTATCCACTTCAAAAAGCATGGTATTTTGACCGGATTTACAGGATTTACAGGATGTTGACATTGCGGTATATCCTGTCGATCCTGTTAATCCTGTCTAATAATTTTTAAATTACCCTTAGATTTGAAGTGGATACCTATTGCCTTTATATCTTATCCAGTTCCCTGCTTGCTGCTTCCACGCCTGTGCCAATCCTGTCAACCAGCCCGTGCTTTGCCAGCACCAGTTCCAGTGTAGAGATGGTAGTGACCATATCAGTGGCA
>JAIWAT010000089.1:0-6935 GCA_048634225.1 Anaerolineales bacterium
AACTGGACACCGAACCTGAGATTATTAAAAAATCGATGAGCCGGCTGAATTACACTACCCAAATCGACGCAGAGTCTGTCCAGGAGATGATCGACTTCATGGTTGAACTTGGGTATATCGAGGAGGGGATGAGAGCTGAGGATATGCTGGATACTACATTCCTGGGGGAAGATATATGAGAACCAAAAATATGAGACTTTTTACTACCTTTGGGAACGGTTCTAAAATAAATGATCTTCTTTACCAGGACCCATTTATCTGGAATAAAATAAAAAGTCTGCGAAATATACTGGATGGACTTATCCCGATCATCATATTTATCCTGATATGGGAGAGCATCGCCAGGCTGCATATTGTTCCCGAAGATATCTTCCCGTCGTTCTCTGCTGTGATGGGGGAGTTCTACCATCTGACAGTTAATGGAGTCCTCCTGAATAATCTTGCAAGCAGCCTGTTCAGGGTGCTGGCAGGATTTCTGCTGGGTTCTGTGGCAGGTATTATGATGGGAACCATGATGGGATGTAAACAGATCATAAACAGGTCGTTTAACCCGATCTTCAGTTTGCTCTATCCAATACCAACGCTTGGCTGGGCACCGCTGTTGATGATCTGGATAGGCATCAATGAGATGCTGCCCATCATATTGATATTCCTGTGTTCCTTCTTTCCTGTGCTCTATAACACGATCACAGGCATCAGGAGTGTTGATAGTGATGTCATCAAAGCGGCAAGAACCCTGGGTGCATCAGATCGAAAGATACTGACCAGTGTTATCCTGCCGCTTGCCGTGCCAAACATCTTTACAGGGCTTAGACTTGAGGCCGGTATGGCCTGGCGGGTTGTGATAGCGGCTGAGATGGTTGCAATCCCGACAGGCATCGGCGCACTGCTGATAAGCTCGGAGAGTCTGCTTAGGGTGGATATTATCATCGTCTGCTTGATGGTGCTTTCAGTGATGTGCCTGGTCTTTGAGCGGTCCTTCCAGTATGTCGAAACAAAACTAACAGAAGAATGGAGGTAAATGATGCCGGATATTGAATTAAAGAATATCAGTAATTATGTATTCAATGGCCTGAACATGGAAATATTTGATAAGGAGCTGCTGGTCGTGATCGGTCCGAACGGAGCGGGAAAATCAACACTGCTCAATATCATTGCCGGGCTTGTGGATTATGAAGGTAGCGTGCTCTTTGACGGGGTTTCGGTCAACAGGATGCTAACCGATAAGCGGCGGGTTGGTTATCTATTCCAGAATCTTGCACTGTTTCCGCATCTTGATGTTGCATCCAATATAGGATATGGACCGGCAGTGAACGGCAGCAGAAGGGAAAACATTGCACAGAGAGTGGATGAATTGCTCAGGTTAATGAAGATCGAGCACCTAAGAGACCGCTACCCAAAGAATTTGAGCGGCGGGGAGCGCCAGAGGGTGGCTCTGGCACGGGCGCTTGCCGTATCGCCACAGGTGCTGCTCCTTGATGAGCCATTCAGCAGTCTGGACACTGGAATGTGCAGTTGTATCAGGCAGGAGATCAAGAGGATACAGAGGGGGCTTGGGATCACAACTGTGCTTGTTACACATGACATGGCAGAGGCTAAAGAGATGGGGGACAGGATCGTGGCAATGAATGGTGGAGATATCCGTGAGGTGGCTAATCTCCAGAGGATGTACAGGTATGATCCTGATGATCTACATCACCTACAGAACTGCACCGGCTGCGCCATCGATTGTTATTGCAAGGGATGATTGGAATGTACACAGAAATAAAAAAGAGGTTCGCACAAATCGTGGTGGAAAATAACCTGTCAGATGAGACGGTGAGGATCAGTGCTAAGACCCTGACCCCGGAAGAGGCTATAGGAAATCCGGAATGTGAGGACTTCCCGATATTAAAAGGGCATGAGCGGCTGATGCAGGCAGAGTTCAGGGGGAGCTTTGGCCAGGCATTCACGGACATGTACGGTGACTTCGAAGGAACGCTTAAGGACGTGCTCGACATGGAACTTAATAACAATTTCAGAAGGGCAATTTTCATCGCAACCCTGAATGCAGTGATGCGAAATCTCGGCCTGATAGAGGGAAGTGTTCACTGCAAGGATCGCGGTCCTGAGGAGTGTGGTCTGGATCTGGTTGAGTTTCTTGAAGGATGCAAAATATCAAGGATAGCATTGGTCGGATTCCAACCTGTGCATGCACGGTGTTGCTCCGGATGTCACGAACTTAAGATACTGGACCTGGATAAGGAGAATATTGGGAAGGAGAAATTTGGTGTTGTCGTGCTGGATGGTGATAAGAATGCCAAAGAGGTGCTGAAATGGTGCGATCTGGCACTTGTCACAGGAACAACGGTCGTTAACGGGACCATCGAACCGATACTTGAGATGGCAGGAAAGAAAGTGGTGTTCTATGGCATCAGTATAGCAGGAGTTGCGGAATTATTTGGTTTAAACAGATTCTGTCCAAGATCGACATGATGTAGTAGAAAATAATAATTAGGAATCAATTAATGAGGAATTTATATGACTGTAGTAATTGATGCACATAACCACCTGGGCGGACCGGATAAAGGTGATGGGATGACCCAGACCGCAGATGATATCATTACCAGGATGGATGCCGCAGGCATTCACAAGGCTGTGGTGTTCCCATTCAATGATGAGGACCCTGGGATTTCATTTTCCAGAAGTAATGACCAGGTCTATAGTGATGTGGCCGGTAATCCTGACAGGCTGATAGGATTTGGACGCCTTGACCCCAACTTTGGGGATCAGGCAGTGGCAGAGGCCCGACGCTGTGTTGTAGAACTGGGATTGTCAGGAATTAAACTACATCCCCAAGCCCAGAAGTTTGCTATTGACAGTATGACAGTGTACAGGATCGCAGAATGGGTGGCGGCCGTACGGCCTGACATACCCATAATTTTCGATAACGGTAAACCCACTTCACCTAATAAGCTCATCGGGGACCTGGCGGGGGCGTTCCCTAAAGTTACGTTCATTCTTGCCCACATGCGGGGCGGTGACTTCATTGAAGTGACCGCAGCCCATGATAACATATACATCCAGACCACAGGGGTGCCGCAGGTAGAAGTGGTGCAGCAGTGTGTGGATGAACTGGGGGCTGACAGGGTTATGATGGGGTCGGATTCGCCATATCATTCCATGGAAGATGAAGTGAAGAAGGTGGAAGCGCTGCAGTTGTCCGAAGGTGAGAAGCAGTTGATCTTTAGTGGAACTGCCAAAAATGTACTGAAAATCTAATCAGCTTGCCACCTTATTTGCAATAATAACACCTGCTCTTATCTCTGGTGCTATTGCCGGTCGTATCAAGTTCAAGTCATATATCGCATTTATTGCACTATTGGGCTTTATCGTCTATGCACCTGTCTGTCACTGGGTATGAGGTAGCAGGAGAGTGAAGGCAAGAGGGGGCTAGAGAGCCGAAGAGGGGACGGGGGCTGGAATCATCATGATATAACTTAAAATAGGAGAAAAGTTATTGATATTAAAGGATGTGCGCCATGAATGAAATTATGTTTTTAATAGAAGATGACCCTGAGGGGGGTTATAACGCTCAAGCACTCGGGTATTCTATTTTTACTGAAGGCGAAACTGTAGAAGAAATAAAAGAAAATATCATGGATGCATTAAGATGTCATTTTGATAGCGCACAAGACATACCCAGAGTGGTCAGGCTTCATTTTGTCAGAGAGGAGATTTTAACGTATGCCCAGAATGCCGAGGGATGTTTCGCATAAAAGCTTATGCACAGTCTTGAGCAAATATGGTTATACAATCTCACGCCAAACAGGAAGTCACGTTCGATTGAAAAGCAATTTTATGGGACATGAACATTCGATTACAATTCCAGCCCATAGTCCCATTAAGGTGGGAACGCTGAATAATATTTTAAAGGATATTGCAGCATATTTGAAAATGACAAAAGAAGAACTTGTTGAAATTTTGTTCTATCAAAAATAACTGCAATATCCTGGTTGGTGCTGTATTCTTACATTCTATGCTCTCCAGACCCGGGCCACATAAATCTACAAGGCTGGCTCCCGCCCGCATTGCAGAGCAACTGGGCGCAGGCTGTGAGATTGAGTGGCGGGATATGGAGCGTGATGGATGTGAGCTGGGTGTTACAGACAACAATTGCTTTTATTCATTTAGACAGGAAACAGGAATACTACAGGCACAAAGTCCTAACCGGTCCGGAATCATTCCAGAATATTTAAGTGTGTTATATCCAGTCTAAGTGGCTGGATGAGAAGTACAGGATTATTAGATATTGAACGCAGCGGAGTAACTGAGAAGCAGTATATCCTGGGCAGGCAGAAGGAGAAGACTTCCCAGGGCCTGCTAAAGGTAGGGAAGTATCTTGCCATTGACGGGTCAACAGGTTCTGATGTATATATAGACTGCATCAGACCCCATGCTGTGCTGATCTGCGGGAAAAGGGGGTACGGCAAGTCGTATACAATGGGAACCCTTGTTGAGGAACTGGCCAGCCAGCCGCCGCCGGTGTGCGACAATATAGCATCTGTTGTGATCGACAGCATGGGCATCTTCTGGACCATGGCACATGCGAACAAAAAAGAAGCGGATGAACTTTCCAGGTGGGGGCTTGAACCGAAGAGGCTGGATATCCGGTTATTTGTTCCCGGAAGAATGACAAAGGAATATGCTGATATGGGGGTCAATGTCACCCGCCTTACCATATCGGTAAGCGACCTGACCGGTTCTGACTGGTGCAGGCTGTTCGCTGTCAGTCCGGTACATCCTGTGGGTGTACTTATCACCAGGATAGTGCAGGAGTTGAAGAATCAAACAGGGAAGTTCTCACTTGATGATGTTTTTGATCGGGTCAATGCCGATATTCATACTGACAATGATACCAAGAACGCAGCTAATAATTTCATTAGTGCGGCTGGGGGATGGGGTATTTTTGAAAGGGACGGGATAGATGTTGATGATATCGTTTCCCCGGGCTTAACGGCTGTTATCGATATTAGCAGCCTGCCTGATGAGGCGGTACGTTCGATGGTGGTGGGTATTCTTGCCAGGAGGATATCACAGGAGCGTATCCCGGCACGGCGGCAGTATGAGATCAACAGGATAAATGATACGGATGTGACCATTATGCCAATGGTCTGGATGTTCATCGATGAAGCCCACCTGTTCGTGCCCGCAAATGGCGGCAGTCTTGCAGGGGATGTGCTGGTAAATGATTGGCTCAGGCAGGGGAGGCAGCCGGGGCTGTCCCTGGTACTGGCTACCCAGAGACCTTCGGCACTGCATCCTGATGTGCTCAGCCAGAGTGATATTATAATGTGCCACCGCCTGACATCCCATGAGGATATCACGGCCCTTGAGAAGGTGCGCCCGACCTATATGCGACAGGGAATTGCAGAATCGATCCGTAAAATGGGTGAAGATAAAGGTGTGGCATTTATTGTGGATGATACTTCAGAAGCCTCGCATGTGGTGAAGATGCGCCCGAGGTTAACATGGCATGGCGGGGATGAGCCAAGCTCGCTGGGACATAATGGTTAAAGATAAAATAATAAGGATACAAAAGGGTATAGGAGCTAGCGATGAAGTGTAGAGGGATAGGGGGTCGAGGTTATAATATGCTCAGTTGATATGGGAAGTTATCAACTTAAGCAGTTACTTTACTTCCTTTGATCTCATACATGAAAGATTGCGGTTCAGATATATTTTCAGATGCATCAAGCATCTCAATAGACACAATCTTATTATCTTTCCCATAATCGATTATTACCCCCTCACTGATCTCGTCACTTTCTTCAATGGACATTTCCCTGAGTATCAAGGTCAGAATATCAGTATCCAGGTCGTAGATCACTTTCATAGACCATCACCTTTACAATTTTAATGTGTCCTGATACAATACTATTAATTTTTCGTTTCATCATCGCTTTATTCCGATGCCGCCCTGAACCTCTCAACCACAAAATCCCGGTCCATAGAAACCAGGAAGTACCCCAACCTCGGACCGCTCTTGGTACCAAGCAGTGCCTGGTAGATGGTCTGGAACAGTTTCTTCGGGTTCATATCCACTTCCCTGGCAATATCATATATCCCATCATGGATAACCTGCCCGTCCTCGTATCCGGGCATGCGTTCTGACAATATTTTCATAACCTGCCTTTGCTGGGTGTTGAAGTTCCTTACCTCCGGCGGCAGGGTATTCTGGATACTGAACTTCACCATAGGGGGTGCAAAGGATTCCAGCCATTTCTCTGCATTACCGGCCCGCTGCCGTACTTTCTCCACATCGGAAACATCATACCCCCCTCGCTCCAGTACAGTCAGGAGATAATCGAAGCTATGGTCAGCGATCTGGACAGCAGTGACCATATGTCTAAAAGGAATCTTTGCAATACTGTCCCCGCCGGCCTGGGACAACTGGTAAGCTCTCATGTCCAGGCTCTCATCCAGGTTGTCGTATTCGTCAATAAGGTTCAATAACGGCAGCCCGGGGTCGAACTCGATGTGCTTTTCCGGCTTGCTCCTGATGATGAGGTACCTCAGCACCTCAGGAGGCAGGATTTCCAGCATATCGCTGATGGATACCGTGACCCCTGTGGAAGATGACATGGCACCCTTGCCCTTGAGCATTATCCATTCATAGACAATTGGGTGTGGTGCAGGGTAATTATAGACTTCAGTAGATATCCGCTTCCCGGTATCGTATGAACCTCCGGCAGAGGCATGGTCCTTGCCGAACGGTTCGATGGTTACGCCCAGGATGGGCCACCGTGCCGGCCAGTCCACCCTCCAGGTGAGCTTGCCGCCGCCCCGCATGGATACGGTGCCGGTTGAGCCGCATGAACAGGAATAGTCCACGGTTTCGGCGTCAGTGTCAAAGCCGGTGACCTTTGTAGTGGTCAGCCTGCCGCAGTCGTTGC
>JAIWAT010000090.1:0-6771 GCA_048634225.1 Anaerolineales bacterium
ACAAGGAGGAAACATCATGAGTAAATTATCATTCTTCCTGGGTTGTATTGCACCCAACCGATATCCTGGCATAGAAATTGCTACTATAAAGACACTTGATAAACTGGGCATTGAACTGGTAGACCTTAAAGGTGCTTCCTGCTGTCCTGCTCCTGGTGTGTTCAGGTCATTTGACAAGATCACATGGCTGTCGCTGGCGTCCAGGAATGTAACGCTCTCAGAAGAAATGGGGCTGGATATCCTGACTGTCTGCAATGGCTGTTTCGGATCGCTTGTCGATGCCAATAATATCATGAAAGAAGATCCTGAGCTTAAAAAAGAAGTTAATAAGATACTAAAGGAGATCGGTCATGAATTTAAAGGTACAATCGAAGTGCGCCACATTATCGAGTACCTTTCCCAGGAAGTTGGAGCTGAAAAGATCAAAGAAGCAGTTACCATCCCTATGGACCTCAACATTGCCCTTCACTACGGATGCCATCTGGTCAAACCAAGTAAAGAAAGGCATCTTGGAAGCACAGAGAACCCCAGGTTCTTTGATGAACTTGTGGAAGCAACAGGAGCTACCAGCGTGGACTATGAGGATAAAATGGCATGTTGTGGAGCAGGCGGCGGTGCACGTACGGCAGTACTTGATACTTCACTCCAGATGGTTATGAATAAACTGGAGCACATGAAAGAAGCCGGAGTGGATTGTATCATTGATGCATGTCCTTTCTGTCACCTGCAGTTTGATGTCGGCCAGACAGAGATCAAGAAGAAATTCAATAAAGTGTATGATATACCTGTTGTGCATTATTCACAGCTTCTGGGACTTGCTATGGGTCTTCCACTGAGTGAACTGGGTATTAACCAGAACCTGATAGTTAATGAGGAATTTAATAAAAAGATCGAGAGGATCAGAGGTGGTGCAAATGAGTAAATTAGTGGGTGCTGTGGCTATTGCTGGCGGAGGAATAGCTGGTATCCAGAGCGCCATTGATCTGGCAAGCAGTGGATTGAAGGTTTATTTGATCGAGAGCAGCACAACCATTGGAGGCAAGATGGCCCAGCTGGATAAGACATTTCCCACACTGGACTGTTCGATGTGTACGCTGTCTCCCAAACTGGCTGAAGTGGCCCGCCATCCTAATATTGAACTCATGACCTACAGTGAGATCACAGGAATTACAGGTGAACCCGGTGATTTCACAGTAACTGTGAAAAACAAGGCCACATACGTGGATCCTGACAAATGTACAGCCTGTGAGTTGTGCGTTTCCAAATGTCCAGTTAAAGTGCCTGATGAATACAATGAAGGCCAGAACAATAGAAAAGCCATCTACCTTTCATTCCCGCAGGCAGTACCGAGAGTATTTACCATTGATGCGGATCACTGCTTATATCTGACCAAGGGTAAATGTGGCAACTGCCAGAAAGCATGCGAGAACGATGCTATCAACTTTGAGGATACGGACAAAGAAGTAGACATTAATGTGGGAAGTGTTATCCTGAATACAGGGTTTGAACCCTACGATGCTTCAAACCTGGAGCAGTACAGGATTGACCATCCCAATGTGGTCTCATCCCTGGAATTCGAGAGGCAACTGAGTTCATCAGGACCCTTCGAAGGTCATGTGACGCTTGCTGACGGGTCGCATCCCAAGAATATAGCCTGGATACAGTGTGTAGGTTCGCGAAGTCCTGAGATAGGACGCAGGACCTGCAGCAGTGTTTGCTGTATGTATGCTACCAAGGAAGCTATGGTGGCTATGGAACACGATCTTGATCTTGAGACTACTATTTTCAATATTGATGTACGGGCTTTTGGTAAGGGTTTCGAGGAATTCTACCAGAAGGCCAAGAATGAGAAGGGAATACGCTTTATCAACAGCCGGCCGTCTGGCGTTGAAGTTGACCCTGTGACAGATAATATCTCATTAAAATATGAGGCAGAGGACGGCAGCGGGATCAAACGTGAAGAGTTTGATATGATCGTATTGTCTATCGGACTTACGCCCTCTGAGAGCAGTAAGAACCTGGCGCAGATAGCAGGCGTGGAGATGGATGATAACGATTTTGTCAAGACAAAGATCGATAGTCCGTTGGAGACGTCAAAACCCGGTATTTTCGTTTGTGGGGCCATGCAGGCTCCAAAGGACATCCCGGATACTGTGGCAGATGCCAGTGGTGCTGCCAGTAAAGCATCATCGTTGTTATCCAGTGTAAGAGGAACTCTGGTAACTGAGAAAAAGTACCCGCCTGAGAAGGATATGGGTGATGAGATCAGAACCGGTGTAGTAGTATGCCGCTGCGGGATAAACATTGGCAATATAGTAGATGTACCTGATGTAGTAGAGTATGCAAAGACACTGCCACATGTTGTGTTCGCAAAAGAGGAAGTATATGCCTGCAGTACGGATAGTCTGGAGGGTATTGCTAATCTGGTCACGGAGCATAACCTGAACCATATGGTAGTTGCATCATGCACGCCAAGAACCCATGAGCCGCTATTCAGGGAAACACTGATGGAAGCCGGACTTAACCCTTATTTGTTCGAGCTGGCAAATATCAGGGAACACTGCAGCTGGGTTCACCAGAATAATAAAGAAGAAGCGACCAAAAAAGCCAAGGATATTGTCAGGATGAGTGTTTCAAGAGCCAACTTGCTTCAGCCGCTGTATCAGGAGAAAATTGAGTTCAACAATAACGCTCTTGTGCTCGGCGGAGGTATCGCAGGTATGAATGCTGCACTTGATATTGCTGAGAAAGATTTCAAAGTGACGCTTCTTGAGAAAGAGTCTGAACTGGGAGGAATGTTGCTCAAATTCACTCATCTGCAGGACGGACGCACTACTAAGGAAGTACTGGAACCCATAATACAGAAAGTGGAATCCAACCCGAATATTACTGTGCACAAAGAAACTGAACTGACCGAGCAGGAAGGTTCTATGGGTAATTTCAAGGGTCACATCAAAGGTGCGAATGTTGATGAGGATATTGAATTCGGTGTTGCTATTATTGCTACCGGCGCCAATGAACTTGAGCCTGAAGGTTACTTCTCATACGGCGAATATTCGAATATCATAACCCAGAGCCAGCTTGAACAGAGACTGGATGAGGGTGTGGATGCTAAGAACGTAGTGATCATACAGTGTGCCGGCGGGCGAAATGATGAAAGGCCTTACTGTTCCAGGGCATGCTGCACTGTTGCTATGAAGAATGCCATCCGGCTAAAAGAATCCGATCCTGATAGGAATGTTACTATGTTATACAGGGATATCAGGACCTTTGGGGTCTGGGAAGAACTGTATACCAAAGCCAGGGAACTTGGTGTGGTATTCATGCGCTATACCGAGGATAAGGAACCCGAAGTGAGCGAGAAAACAGTGCGTATATTCGATCACCTGATGAATATGGATTTCGAGATCAATTACGACCTTATGGTTTTAAGTGCACCTATGGTCACTCCGGAAACCAATGAACTGCTCGCACCGATGTTCAAGGTAACGCTGGATGCTAACAGGTTCTTCCTGGAGGCGCATATTAAACTGCGGCCTGTAGAATGTGCGACTGATGGTGTGTTCTTAGCCGGAACATCACAGGCACCGAAACTGGTGGATGAATCTGTCAGCCAGGCATCGGCTGCTGCATCCCGTGCATGTACTATTCTTTCAAGGGATTTCCTCGAGACTATAGGAAATGTTTCAGTGGTTGACTCCGAGCTGTGCATTGGCTGCGGCCGATGTACCCTGGTATGTCCGTATAAAGCACCTGAACTCAAAGAGGTCACGGTCGAGACCGAGGAGATCGTATATATCACAAAGAAGAGCGAGATCAACCCGGCTGTGTGCAAGGGATGCGGATGTTGCGCTGCTGAGTGCCCGACCGGTGCAATAACTGCAAGACATTTCACAACACCCCAGATAATGGCTGTGGTCAAGGCATACGGGGAGGGGATATAAATGAGCGATTTCGAACCTGATATATTAACATTCTGCTGCAACTGGTGCAGTTACGCTGGTGCCGATCTGGCAGGTGTATCACGACTGCAGTATCCCACAAACAGCCGTATCATACGGGTGATGTGCAGCAGCAGGGTGGAACCTATACATATCCTTGAAGCTTTAAAGGAAGGCACTGATGGAATATTGGTAACAGGCTGCCATATCGGTGACTGCCACTATATCGAAGGTAATATCCACACTGATGAGAGGATGAAAGAGATCGTAGATGCATTGGAACACCTTGGTCTGAAGGACAGGCTCCATCTGGAGTGGGTTTCAGCAGCCGAGGGTAAAAAATTCCAGGAGACTATTACTGATTTTGTAGAAAAGATAAGGGCCTTAGGCCCTAATCCTCTAAAGGAAAAAGCGAAGGAGGAATAACATGACTGAACAAAAAGCAATAACAAATGAAGAATCAGAGGAACTGAGAATTGGAGCTTTCATCTGCGAATGCGGTATAAACATCGCAGGTGCGGTGGACTGTTATGCAGTAGCAGATTATATTTCCACTCTTCCAAATGTGGTCACATCCGTAGTTAATAAATATACATGCAGTGATGCGGGACAGGCAGAGATAAAGAATGCCATCAAGGATCTGAACCTGAACCGTGTGCTTGTGGCGTCATGTACGCCTAAGACCCACGAACCCATTTTCAGGGCATGTGTAGAGGAAGCAGGGCTGAATCAATACCTGTTCGAATTCGTGAACATCAGGGAGCACTGCAGCTGGATACACATGTGGGAGAAAGAGGACGCTACCAGGAAGGCAAAAGAGCTTGTCCGTATGGGTGTGGCAAGGGCTGCATTACTGGAGCCTTTAGAATCCAGCGAAGTGCCGGTGACGAATAAAGCGCTGGTTATAGGCGCTGGTGTTACAGGTATGCAGGCAGCTATGGATATTGGCGATATGGGATTCCAGGTATACCTGGTTGAACAGGGACCTTCAATCGGAGGCAAGATGGCACAGCTTGATAAGACGTTCCCGACCAATGATTGCAGTATCTGTATTCTTGGTCCCAAGATGGTGGAAGTGGCCAGGAATAAGAATATCGAGATTATGAGTTACTCCGAAGTGGAGGAAGTGGATGGTTATGTGGGTAACTTCAAGGTAAAGGTGAAGCATAAGCCGCGGTATCTCAATATAGATGAGTGTACCGGATGCGGCCTGTGTACAGAAAAGTGCCCTGTTGAAGTGCCATATACTGAGTTCAATGAAGGGATAGGTACCAGAAAGGCTATCTATACCCCATTCCCCCAGGCAGTGCCATTGCGGGCACTGGTGGATAAATCAATTTGCATTGACTGTGGTGCGTGCATAAAAGCATGCGAGCGCGGTGCTATTGATATGGATCAGAAGGAAACCTTCTCTGAACTTGATGTGGGTGTTATTATAGTGACTGCGGGTTTTGATGTGTACGATCCTGAACCAAACCACGATTTTGGTTTCGGTTTGTACGATAATGTGATCACTACCATGGAGTTCGAGAGGCTTATCAATGCCAGCGGACCTACCATGGGTAAAGTAGTGCGACCAAGCGATGTTAAGCCACCCAAGCGGATAGGGTTTGTACAGTGCGTTGGAAGCCGGGACAAGAACTCTAACATATATTGTTCCAGTTTCTGTTGTATGGCTTCATTGAAGAATGCCCAGTTGCTCAAGGAAAAATATCCTGAAACAGAAGTATATATTATGTATATGGATATGAGAACACCTTTCAGGATGTATGAGGAGTTCTATAACAGGGCAAGAGATATGGGTGTCAGGTTCATAAGAGGCAGACCTGCAGAGGTTACCGAGGATGAGAATGGTAATCACAATATCATTGCCAGGATAGAGGATACCCTGACCAATGAGATCGTAAATCTGGAACTCGACCTGATGGTACTGAGTGTGGGTGCGGTTGCGCCAGAGAGTACTGAGACTGTGCGGCAGATACTGAAGGTAAGTAAGGCTGCGGATGGGTTCATGATGGAAGCACATCCAAAATTGAAACCGGTTGACACTACACTTGACGGCATCTTTATTGGCGGTATGACGCAGGGACCCAAGGATATTCCTTATTCAATTTCCCAGGGCAGTGCATGTGCGGCCCGTGCAACACGATTTTTAGCACAGGGTAAGGCACTGACCGAGGGTATTACTGCTAAAGTGGATGAGGATATCTGTGTGGGTTGCGGTGTGTGCGTACCTATGTGTCCATTCCAGGCGCTGTCAATTGAAGATGACAAGTTGAAGATCATCACGGCCCTGTGCAAGGGTTGCGGTACCTGCATGGCAGCATGTCCGACAGGTGCACTGCAGCAGAGTCATTTCAAGAATGAACAGTTGCTGGCACAGGTTAAGAATGTATTTGCTTACGGGGAGGTGTGATCATGGCTGAAGAAGGATGGGAACCAAAGATCGTAGCGTTCTGCTGCAACTGGTGTAGTTACGGCGGAGCTGATACGGCAGGTATGGGTAGGTTCCAGCAGCCTGCGTCTACAAGGGTTATCAGGGTAATGTGCTCGGGCAGGATCGACCCATTGCATGTATACAATGCTTTCCTGGAGGGAGCGGATGCGGTACTGGTCACAGGATGTCACATCGGTGACTGCCATTATGTTAACGGCAACGAGAAGACCGAAGTGAGGTATGAGTTCCTGGAAGAGATGTTACAGCAACTGGGCCTGGAGCCTGATAGGCTGCACCTGAACTGGATATCTGCCAGTGAAGGCGAGAGGTTCGCCAATTTCATAACTGATGTTACGGCAAAGGTAAAGGAACTGGGACCCAGTCCGCTTAAAC
>JAIWAT010000091.1:0-6622 GCA_048634225.1 Anaerolineales bacterium
AATGGAGGAATATTATGGACTGGGGTATGCAAAACCGTATATCACAAATAATTAAACCAAAGACCGGACGAACAGTCATGCTGGCAGTGGACCACGGCTATTTCCTGGGTCCCACAAGCCACCTTGAAAATGCAAAAAAAACGATCGAACCGCTGATCGAATATGCAGATGCGCTCATGCCCGCCCGCGGTGTCCTGCGCGCCGATGTAGACCCTGGCACATCCACACCTATCGTGCTGCGGGTATCGGGCGGCAACAGCATCGTAGGCGAGGACCTGACAAGGGAAGGCATTACTACATCTGTGGAAGATGCGCTCCGGCTGAATGTGGCTGCCGTTGCCATGTCCATCTATGTAGGCAGCAAGTACGAACACCAGACCCTGATGAACCTTGGAAACCTGGTAAACGAATGTGAACGCTATGGCATGCCTGTGGTGGCAGTGACAGCAGTAGGTAAGGATATGGTGCGGGATGCCAGGTACCTGGCACTGTGCTGCCGGATAGCTGCCGAACTGGGCGCAAAGATCGTTAAGACCTATTATACTGATGATTTCCAAAAAGTCGTAGAGGGCTGTCCTGTACCTATCGTGGTTGCCGGCGGTAAGCAGATGAACACAGAAATGGACGTGTTCGAACTGGTCCACAGTGCCATATCAGAAGGAGCAGTAGGCGTGGATATGGGGCGTAACATCTGGCAGAACGAATATCCAGTTGCCATGATAAAGGCCGTGCGTGCGCTTGTGCATGAGGACTTCACACCGCGCAAAGCAATGGACCTGTACAACAGCGAAAAGGAAAAATAGGGGCCGGATAAGTGCGCGTTGCCGTATATTACAATAACAATGACGTGCGTCTCGAAGAGATGCCTGTGCCAGCCATTGGCCCGGATGAAATGCTGGTCAGGGTGGAAGCCAGTGGTATCTGCGGTAGTGATGTCATGGAGTGGTACCGCATTATGCGTGCACCGCTGGTGCTGGGGCACGAGATAGCAGGCACGGTTGCCGAAGTGGGAAAGGACGTCAGTCGATATAAGGTGGGAGACCGCGTCTTCGTATCCCACCATGTGCCTTGCAATACCTGCCGCTACTGCCTGGCCGGTCACCATACGGTCTGCGATACCCTGCGCAGTACCAATTTTGACCCGGGCGGCTTTGCCGAATATCTCAGGGTGCCTGCCATTAATGTAGACAGGGGCGTATTCCTGCTGCCCGGTGAGATGTCCTTTGACCAGGGCGTATTCATCGAACCCCTGGCCTGCGTGTACCGGGGGCAGCGTCATGCAAGGATTAAGCCGGGCCAGAGTGTACTGGTCATAGGCAGTGGGATAACTGGCCTTTTGCATATCAAACTGGCTGCGGCACTGGGTGCAGGCAGCATTTTTTCCACTGATATCAATCAGTACAGGCTGGATATGGCCTCAAAGTGCGGGGCGCAGGTCATTGATGCAAAGGACAATGTTCCTGAACGCCTGCTGGAACTAAATGACGGGCGGCTGGCTGATGTGGTCATTATCTGTACCGGTGCCGTGCCTGCTATAACACAGGCGCTGGCTTCGGTGGATAGGGGCGGGACCGTGCTGTTCTTTGCTTCGCCTGAACCTGGAGTCACAGTGCCGCTGCCTGTATTTGACCTGTGGAAGAACGAGGTCAGTATTGTCAGCTCATACGGTGCCAGTCCACTGGATATTACGGGTGCCATCGAGGTGATACGCACAAGCAGGGTGGAGGTAACGGATATGATAACCCACAGGTTCGGGCTGGCAGATGCCGGTGATGGGTTCAAACTGGTGGCCGGGGCCGGTAAATCCATGAAAGTGATAATCGAACCCCGGAAATAGGAACAGTAGTGAGATCGGGAGAGTGAGATTGATGGAGATAATCAGGGAATACCAGAGGCGGGAGTTCTGCAAGGACTGGGGCTGTCCCAGTCAGAAGAAGATCGATGAGGCAGTAGACCAGGCGGATGTGGATGCTGTAAGAGAGCAGGAGTGTAAGGGCTGTATGGCTCACGTTTTCCACAAATGGCTGAATGAAAAGAACTACCGGGTAGTGGTCATTGAATAAATGAAACTAAGTCAAACGTTGCGACGACACACCCAACGGCAACAGAGCTGCAGGGTATATTGATTAAGATAAATATCGGTTTTGCCCGTTATTTGCGATATAATACTGCACTACTTCCTCTAATATCGATAAGCTGGGACCCGGTACGCTTTGCAAGTTCCCCGGCAATGGCCTTGCGGTCCATATCTTCCAGTGCAGATTTTAAAATCTTTACCTTTACCAGTTTATTTTGTTTCAACTGCCTGAGCAGTTCCTCGACCAGCGAATCAGTAACACCATTTTTACCTATGTTCAATAAAGGTGTTAAATGGGCAGCATCACGTTTTAGATTATATATATCCATTTTCATCCAAATAACAAAAAAATAAGTCCAAACTTAAAGGAACTCCTTGACAATCCTGGATGCCTTTTCCAGTTCCAACAGTATCAGGCCAAGGCCCGCTTCCGGGGTTGTGAGTACAATCAATAGTGCCTTCGGGCCCGCACCCGTGGCAATAAGTTTTCCATGTTCTGATTCTACTATCACCCTTTCCGGAATACCTTTACCTAACTCAGTAGTAGCAGTCTCTGCTGCACCCAGCATGGTAGCCGACATTGCCGCAAAAGTTTCTGCATGTTGTCCCGTGGGCATTATTGCTTTCATGAGAAGACCATCCCTGCTGGCAGCGGCGCTGGCTTCGACTCCGCCTACTTTTTTCAAGTCAGTAAGCACTTTTTCCAATGCCTCCAAAGTTGAATCCATTTGTTATGCGCCTCCTGTTATTTTTTCAACCAACAGTTCAAAAGCTTCAAAAACTCCTTTCTTTTCTGTAGCTATTGCAGGGATTATAGGTACATCTTCTGGTATATTAAAGTGACTACGTATATCATCCACTGGCATAGCGCCGGGAATATCCTGCTTATTGGCAATAATAACATAGGGAAGTCCGTATCCTTTAGTGATTTCCAGCATCTGTTTTGCCCTGACAAAGTCTTTAGGTGTGGTAGAGTCCACTATCAGGAAAATCCCCATGGCTTCACCGCTTATCATCTTTATAATGGGGTCGAACCTCTCCTGGCCCGGTGTTCCGAAGATATCTGCACTGAAGCCTTTATGATCAATATGTCCATGGTCAAGGGCAATAGTAGTTCCCAGCCGGTCCACTGAGACTGCCCTGGTAGACAGGGAATGAACAAACGTAGACTTGCCGGCATCAAAGGGTCCTGTTACCAGTATCTTGGGGATGTATATCTTGATACCACCAGGTCTTAGCACCCTGAACAGCATGGACTGTGCCTGATGGTCTGCCCAATCAGCTTTTAACACACCGAAATACTGGCCGAAAATGACACGTTCGGCTATGCCTCCCACGCTAATGACAGAATTGAAAAGTTCATCCTTTATAGCATGTATAGTGGATTCCGAATATGGCCAGGCAGTAAAGTTATAGATGATAACATGGTCATACAATAATGCCATCTTGTTCCATAACTTAATGGTTTTCAATGTATTTTCTTCACCACAGAGATCCATGATAGTAGAAAGTGAACCAACAATGAGAACGGATTTCTTAGGTACATCCTTCATGACCTGAATGATTATTTCATTCATATCTTCAATATTCTCCGGGTCGGAGACAACATATTTTTCATTGGAAAGGTCCCCTACAAGGGACGAATATGCATCAATTATAGTCAATTTATCTTCAAATTTCCGGATACTCCACCCGAACTCCGTAAACTGGTCCTTCACCAGGCCAGAGTTTGAACTGGATGTAATATATACACACGAAATGTTCTTGGACAGGTTATGGTACAGTGTCTGCATACCAAACACATCGCCTTCAACCCCTGGGTGATTAAAGTAAACCATGGATTTACCAATAGGAATACCATCTCCTAGAAATTCATCTAATTTGGGTATACCTGTTTCTACCAACCTAATCACCGCCAATTAAGACCAGGTCAGCCCCATCAATAGTATATTCGTACCAGGGGGATGGTTTTAGTCCCATTCCTACGACCCTGATAAAGTGTTCATCATTTTCCTGTTTCACTTCAAGAATGCCATCAAAAAGCTGCTTCAAAGTGGCAATGGCCTGGGCGTCATGCATACCATCCTCAACTACATAAATTCCAATGGCTCCTGCAGCCTTTACCCTGCCTGTAAATACATGCAGGAATCTAAACACTGTCTGGATGTTGGAATACATCAGCATGGTAGAAAGTGAATTGATACACAACCTGGTCTTGCGGATATTCTTTTTCATCCAGAAATCCTCAAGGAACTGACTGATCTTAACCCCGATACCTGTCAGGTCGACCGGACTGGATGCCCTTTTAATGTTAACAGTATCGGCTGTGGGCACTCCCATTGTTTTGGTGACGCAATCCACAATGCCAAGATGTTCCAGGGGTATTTCCAGATTATTGTATTCAAACCATTGTATCACGTTTTCCCCGGGTTCACGGGTAGTGACTATTACAGCTGCTTCCCCACCATTTAACCCATTAAAAACAATGTTATTGATGATGGTCTCTTTTCCACTCATTGGCGGCCCTATCAGCATAATATTCGAACCGGCCCTGATACCTTTGATATTTTCATCCAATTTATCTAAACCCAGAAAATAGCCATCCATATTTTTTTCTCCATAAGTAAGTCGTAAATAGTTGTAAATATTATTTTTGTTTAATTATCACTTTATTTTTATTAAACATCTTATTTGACAATGTGTATAATTGTTGAATAAAATTTTCTTACTATTTATTAAGCTTTCACACCATATATATTTATTACCCGTTATTATCCCTTTTGGAATTGGTTTATAGCCGGGTCGCTCTTCATGTATTCACGCAGCACTGTTGTGGCATATGCTCCCCTCTGCAGGTCAAATTCCAGTTCCACTGCTGTAAATCCCGGGTTCAATTTGTCTTCTGTCACCCTATATTCAGGGTCTAGTGGAATAATTATCTCACGGCGCAGTCCCTTACTGGCAAGTTCAGGCACTGCAGGCATCCTGAATCCTTCAATATCCACCTGTTCCTCTTCTATCACTGCCTGCTCTATCTCCCCGGGCAGTCCCCCTGACATGGGCGTCTCATACCCAATAATAGGTCCGGTCACAAACGCACGACCTCTTTGCAGCAGGTTATTGATGCCATCCAGTGTATCCTCGTCTACATTCTGCATCCTGGTGGGGTCAGGGAGCCCAGCCGCATTCTTGAAACAGACGATATCCCCGGGCAGCGCCTTGTTGATGGGCAGGCCCCTTTCCAGACGACGGCTGAGTATGAGATTGAACAGGTATGACTGGTATGCATGCACGAACATTTTCCTTAGATTTGGGGAGAGCGCATTGAAAGCACCTGCGTAGTCCCCTGGTTTTTCCACCAGCCGGCTCATCATTGCGCGCTCATACCTGAGGTGCAGGGGGTACTTCCCAAGCCCGCCCTTGAAGTCGAGTGTATCCAGCACATACTGCCGGGCCTGCCTGGCATCCTCTGATTCACCAGTAAAAGGGCGGGCTATGTACTCAAGGGCTGCCCCCTCAATGTCACCTTCCACAAGTTTGCGGCCCACAATGTGGGTTATGGGGCGCTGGATGCCGAATCTCTGGATGCCGAAAAAGTTTGGCACGCCGCCCATGGCTTTGATCTGTGATGTGGTAAGGCCCACCATAGCGTCCACCTCGTCCACGGGCTGCGCTATCTGGCGCACTATGATCCTGAACCGGTTTCCCCACAGGTCGCCCAGGCTCACTTTCTTATTGGACCGGCCCACGGCAGTAAGGGTAACATCCCTCAACCTGATGCGCTCAAGTTCCAGGGGGTCCATGTCATATATGCTGATCTTCTGGGTGGTCAGGGCCTGCTTGTCCTTGGTGCCTGCCCAGCCTATGCGCTGCTGGCTGATGTGGAGTATGCGGGAGATGTCCCGTACCAGGTGGTGGGTGTCCCAGTTCTTTTTTGTGAGGGTGCAGATGAGGTGCTTGCCTGTGTCTTGTTCTTCACGGTTGGTGAGCTCTTGTACTATGAAATCTTCGGGGATTTGTCTTATGGTTCCGCCAGTGCCGGGTGTGGTGGTGGCGTATACTGTTATGCCTGTGTTTTGTTCGAGGTTGGGGGGTGTTGGTGGGGTGGTCATTGGTGTGTTGGTTGGAGTTGATGGTTGATGTAGGTTTTTGTAGGGTGGAGAATTATTGACGATAATTTATTGATGGAGTGAAAATAATTTTTTTATTTTATATAAATGAGATGATATTGATGTTGAGTTCAGGGTGAAAATTTTTTTAATCGTTCCGTCGCATAATTAAAAATTAATGGTGCAACATACTAAATCACATATTTTTCCCTCATTATCATAATGTAGAAAATGTTTATATCTGATTACATTATAATTATTTTCAGTAACACCAATTATGGTGAAATATATGAATAAATGTTGGAGGAAAGGTTAATATGAAAAATAAATACATAATGGCAATTGGAGCGTTAGTAGTAGCAGGTCTGTTCCTTAGTCCGATGGCATTAGCAGATGTTGGGAATAATGACAAAAATGGCTTTCAAGTGAACGGAAA
>JAIWAT010000092.1:0-6562 GCA_048634225.1 Anaerolineales bacterium
CTGCCATAGAAACCTTAGGTGAACTGCTGGTACACGGCGTGGCTATTAGCCCGGGCAAACCCACGGCCCTGGGAGTTGTGGACAATAAGCCAGTGCTTTGTATGCCAGGTTATCCTGTTGCAGGTCTCATTGCACTTTTGGTGTTCGGGAAGGAAGCTATCAGGATACTCGGACATTTCCCAAAACAGCCACCAACAGTGATACGGTTACCTCTTAAGGAAAAGATCACATCCCGCCAGGGATATCACACTTTTGTGCGCGTACAAATAAGGCAGGGAGAAGTTGAACCATTAATGGTATCGGGTGCCGGGATACTGAGCTCAGTTGCCCTGGCCGATGGATATGTGGTAGTGCCGCCCAATATAGAAGGATACGGGCCAGGCACTGTGGTTGATGTTTTCTTGTTCTAGTATATCAAGTATAACTTAATGTATCGAAAATGTTCACTTCGTTTACATTTTCTAATCCTCCATTCCTATGGAATGTCGGTCAAGAAAATCCGACCGAAGGGAGGATTTTGTTCTAATCGCCGATAAGTTTGCCGATTGACAGGCCGCCACTGCCGCTACTACCCGAATCCCCGATTGACATGTGGGGTGCAAGGGCAGCCGCCAGGTTGGAGATGCTGAGTGACTGGATGATTATCTTTCCAGGTCCTGTAAGTGTTGTCAGGAACAGGCCTTCACCGCCGAACAGCGAGGTCTTGATGCCGCCTGCCCTTGTAATGTCATACTGGACAGATGATTCGAAACCAACCAATGAACCCGTATCCACTTTCAGGGTCTCACCGGGCTGCAGGTCCTTGACGATAAAGTCGCCGCAGGCGTGAATGAACACTGTGCCCTGTCCGCTATATTTCTGGAGTATGAACCCTTCTCCGCCAAAGAATCCTGCACCCAGTTTTTTAGTAAAGGCCACGTCCATATCCACTCCGTTTTCGGCACACAAAAACGCATCCCGCTGCGCCAGGAATTCGTTGCCGGGGCTAATTGGTATTGCTTCTATCTTACCAGGGACATTGCCTCCGAATGCTACAAACCCGTCACCCTGGGGTGTGAATTCAGAAATAAAGAATGATTCGCCGCTGACCATGCGCTTAAAGCCTTTCATTAGACCGCCTTTGGCTTTGGCCTGCATATCCATATTACTGCTCATGTGGTTCATGACACCGGCTTCGGCATAGACTGTTTCGCCTCCCTGCAGGTGAAGTGTTACCAGCTGGAGATTGTCTCCTGTTATTTCATATTCCATTATTTC
Organism: Anaerolineales bacterium; assembly: GCA_048634225.1. Classification (GTDB taxonomy): domain Archaea; phylum Halobacteriota; class Methanosarcinia; order Methanosarcinales; family Methanocomedenaceae; genus Methanocomedens_A. Next base: position 1,258 of record JAIWAT010000092.1, read on the forward strand.
TATCCTCCAATGCGGTTTATTTGCTATACTTTGTATGTATTTAGTGATATATAGAGATTATTAGAGAAGTCGCTGGTATGGAACTGGAAAGTCAGGGGCATTAAAATGGATGCTCCTCTGTTTTATATCTGCTCTTTTTGAACGTGCAGGTTATTCAGTCGCTTCCTCAACGTTTTCTGCAGCTTATTCAGCTACTTCTTCCGTTGACTCTTCGTCCGTCCCCTCTTCCCCGGCCCCGCCGCCAAGTAGTTCATCAATGGACTTGCTGCCGTATTCCTCTACAAGCACATTGATCTGGCTGACATCAGATGAGATCTCTTCACCCCTCACGGTCTTGCGGCGTCTCATACCTTTAACAGGCGAATTAAAACCTACTCCACCAGCCACAAGTATCTTTCGCCTGGGTGAACCGGGAAGACCACTGCGCATGGGAAAACCGCCCTTATCAGTCCCGCCCTTTATTTTAAGGGAATAGCCCGGAAGACCTACAGCGTCCCCGCTTACTACATCACCTATACTTTTACCTATGAAACCATTAGCATGGCTGCCAGAAACCTCTATCTGGTGTGCCAATCCTGTATTGCTGTCTGAAACTATAATTCGAAAATCTGCCATTCATTAACTCCTTTATGGGATTATTATCATTATTTGAAATTAGATACTCGATCCATATCTGAAATATAACGGACTTAACAGGCTATAAACATATTTAATATTATCGAGGTAAGATGAGTTTTATCCCCGATACTGGATGTGCCCGGCACAATTGGTAATAATTAACATATATTAAATAATGGGGATAGGTATGAACCCGAACGGTCCGGTCATTGGCATCGACATCGGCGGCGCCAATACCAAGATAGCTTCACATGACGGCCAGATCACTGAACTACATTATATTCCCATGTGGAAGGATACCCGCCTGCCCGAAGTATTGGGGGAGATTATACACCGCCTCAAACCCGCAAAGGTTGGAGTGGTCATGACAGGGGAGCTGGCAGATTGTTTTACAGATAAGGAGCAAGGTGTCAGTTTCATCATGGATGCCGTAGATGCCGTATTCCCGGGCGCACTTTACTTGAATAACAGGGGCGAGTTCATAGATTCAAGAGGCGAAATCAGGTCACTGGCCGCAGCCAACTGGACCGCTTCAGCCCTGCTGGCCGGAAGAGGGCGTGATTGCATATTCGCTGATGTGGGCAGCACAACTACCGACCTTATTCCGGTAAAGCACGGCCGTCCCCTGGCCGGTACGACAGACTTCCAGCGGCTTGGGCGCCATGAACTATTATACAGGGGCATACTCCGCACCAATATTGCAGCCCTGCTGGAGCGAATTGGACTGGGCAGTAACAATTACAGATTATCTTCAGAGCTTTTCGCCCAGACCGCAGACGCCAACCTGCTGCTGGGAAATATCAGCCAGGAGGATTACACCTGCGAAACAGCCGATGCCGGTGGGAAGACCCCAGAAGATGCTGCAAGACGCCTGGCCAGGGTAGTGTGCGCAGATACCACCGAACTGGACCATGAGGAAATTATGGATATTGCCTGGCAGATTTATTACCGCCAGAGGGATGAACTGGCAGAGGCACTGGAAATACTGGCATCACAACACGAGATCAATACTGTGGTGGGAGCAGGACTGGGCGAGTTCATAGTACGTGATGCGGCAAAGCATGCCGGACTTACCTGCAGCCTGCTGTCCGAAGAATATGGCAGTGATATCTCGAAGGTCTTCCCTGCATATGCGGTTGCATGCCTGGTAAACGATATCTGATCAGTCTACCATGCCTTCGACGGCTTCCATATCCACATGTGCTAGAAAGTGCTCTGCCAGTTGGTGGTAGGGGTCTGTGTATATGATCCGGTTCTTGATGCTGCTGTACTTGAGCCTGCGGCTGGTATAGAGATACCCCAGGAATGCATCCCTTATGTTCTCATTCTCGAAAAGGCCGTGCATGTATGTCCCCCACACTAATCCTGTCATATCGACACAACCGTCGTCATCGAAGGCCGGCATGTTACTATGTAGACTAGACATACCCATATGTATCTCGTAACCGTCTACTTGCTGTCCGTTAATGCTGCCCAGGATTGGACCGTTACCAGTTACGGTTTTCCTGGTCCGGACTGTTTGTTTTTCATATTTTGAAAAATCCGTGGAAATATCAAGCAGCCCAAGTCCGTCCACACTGGCTGCACCCCCGCCGCTCCCCTCGATTCCGCTATCAGTAATGGTCATGCCCATCATCTGGTAGCCGCCGCATATCCCGATAACCGGGATGCCCGCATGTGCAAGTTCAAGAATCCGGGTATCTGTGCCGCTATCCTGCAGCACTTTCAGGTCATCAATGGTGTTCTTGGTACCTGGTAATATAAGTGCATCGGGCTGTCCAAGGTCGTCACCCGGCTCAACGTACCTTATATTCGATAACTGCTCCAGGGGCTCAAAGTCTGTGAAATTTGATATCCTTGGCAAGTTTATGACTGCAATATCCACAAGGCCGTTATCGCTACTGGATAACTGTTTCTTATCTGCGATCGAGACAGAATCCTCTGAGGGAATGGATAGTTTGGTATATGGTATGACACCCAGAATTGGCACACCGGTCAGTTTTTCCAGTTCCTCAAGGCCCGGTTCCAGTATTGCAGGGTCGCCCCTGAATTTATTGATTATGATGCCCCTGACCAGCGGTGCGATGTCATCGGGTAGCAGTTCCATGGTCCCGTAGATGCTGGCGAACACACCGCCCCGCTCGATGTCACCAACAAGGATGATGGGGGGCTTAAGCAGCCTGGCAGTGCCGATATTGACCACGTCCCGGTGGTATAAGTTGATCTCGGCGGCACCTCCTGCCCCTTCGATCACAATGATGTCATGCTGTTTGGCCAGACTGCTGTATGCGTGCTCGACAACCGTCATCATGTCTTCAATGGATTCATAATAGTCACCGGCTGTACGGTCTGCATACGGCTTGCCCATTATGATTACCTGGGACTGGCGGTCACCTTTGGGTTTTAGCAGGATGGGGTTCATGTTTGCGGTAGGTGGAATGCCGCATGCTTTTGCCTGGATTGCCTGGGCTATGCCTATCTCGTCGCCGTCGTCTGTTATCCAGGAATTGAGGCTCATGTTCTGGGCCTTGAAGGGTGCCACATTGAAGCCCTGTTCGGCAAAGATGCGGCATAGGGCTGTGACTACTATGCTCTTGCCAACATGTGAGCCTGTTCCCAGAACCATCAGGGGTTTTGCGGTGTCGTTCATTGTATTGTGTCCGGCGGTAGTTGATGGCTATGTCTATCCTGTAGGTAGAAAAGCATATTGAATTATATACAGCAAGGAAATCCTTGCATCTGAGCGGATTTCCTAAATCATATAAAATTCTACTTCACGTACAATAAAAAAAGTATTGCGCTTATTTTATGCGCAATATATTGATGATTATTTCTGAACTGCTTTTTCAGAACGCTTGAACCGTCTGCGTTTTGTACCTGCTGAATTGTACCGCTGTGCAGGACCCGGGCGCTTGTATTCCAGATTGCTTTTTTCAACCATTCTGACTTTTCCTTTTCTGCCCTTAATTCGGCCCCATTCGATTGAACCGGTTTTACCCATTTTTTATCCTCCGATTTTCAATAATATGATCAATTAATTATATTCATCCTGATTTGGTCGTCCAACATTGGACCGGATATGCTTATAATTATCGGTGGCTCATTATTCCATTTCCACTACCTTAAAGGACATATCCCTTATGCATTCACCATCAGGTTCGCCCACAACTTTTAGTATTTTATATTTTCGTCCGGGTACCGGACCGGGACGCTGGCATATCTCAAACATCTCGCAATCCTTCTCATCGCAGTTAACAGGTTCATACGTGATGGTCGAACCCTCGTAAACTTTCCTGCTCTCTATCAATACCTTCCATGGTACCTCAACCACATCCACAGCCTGCACACCACCATCATGTACTGAACAATCAAGAGGTGCTGCATTCCTGATACCAACTATCTTATAATGGCCTCCTTCATCCAGGTTCAGGCATGTGCTCTTGAGATTACATCCATTACAATCCTTGCTTTTGCCTTTGAATATGAATTCTACGCCTGGTTTTGCCATTCTTACGCCAATAAGTGTTACAATAGTATCTTCATTCATCCTTCATTCTCCTGTTTTGCTTTAATTGTCCTCACTAAGTAATAATGTATTATAGTATTTTATAAATTACCAGATATTATTCTACAACCCCTGTGATCTTTGCAAGCCTTCTTGCTGCCCCTTCAGTCAATCCCGTACTAAGTATGGTGTATCGTTCCGGCCTGATAGTATGGGCTTTCATCAAGGCTTCTATAATATGTTCGGGGTCAATACCAAGTTCTTCTGCATTGGTTGGTGCACCTATGGTCTTTAATGTACGACTTATCCCCTGCCAGTCGCCGCCGTGCAGGTACATCATCATTATTGAACCCACGCCGCACTGTTCCCCGTGCAGTGCAGGCTTCGGAGCTATCTGGTTCAGTGCATGACTGAACTTATGCTCAGAACCACTGGCTGGCCGGGACGACCCTGCAATGCTCATAGCAACACCGCTTGCCACCAGTGCCTTGACTACCGTTCGTGCGGATTCGGGCAGGCCGGGCCTGATCGATTCGGCCGAGTCCATCATGATCTTTGCTGTCATCATAGACAGGTGTGAGGCATACTCACTGATCATTACATTCTTGAGACGGTGAGCCAGTTCCCAATCCCGGACTGCGGTGCATTTGGAAATAATATCACCACAGCCTGCAGCCAGGAGCCTGAAAGGTGCATCTGCTATTATCTGTGTATCTGCCACCACTGCCACGGGAGGTTCTGCCTCCACCGATACTGTCTGCCCATTCTGGGTTATCGATGCTCTTGAGGATACGATGCCGTCATGTGAAGCCGCAGTAGGAACGCTGACAAATTGGTTACCTGTCTTTTCCGATGCCAGTTTGGCAATATCAATAGTCTTGCCACCACCCACACCCAATAAAAAAACACCTGTACTGTCATCGATCTCAGAAATGAGCTGCTCTACTTTTTCCACTTCATCCATCTCGGGTTTATCCACAATTACCGAATGGACATTACATCCGTTATCCTCCAGTACCTGGCCGACAGTACTGCCAGCCCTGTTGATCGTAGTGGGTCCGCTGACAATTAACGCATTCCCATTAAGCTTAAGAGCGTTGCAAACATTACCGATATCATTGATCACTCCGTTGCCTACAACCACATTTCTGGGTAGCAGCATCCATCTTGATTTAAAATTAT
>JAIWAT010000093.1:0-6510 GCA_048634225.1 Anaerolineales bacterium
AATGTGTGTGATAATGGATTAGTGTTTGATATTATATTAATATAGGATAAGTGGAAAGTATGGATTTTGATAGTAACGAGACAATCGAAAAACTTGCCCAGACTGTTATTGCAAGGCTTAGATCCATCGAAAATGATGATGAGTCTAATCTTCAATCGGTTGTAGATGAAGCAATTGATTTTTCTGTCAAGAACTCCATTCCGGCAGAAGTCCTCCTGGAAGGGTTCAACATCTACCTGTCGAATAACATATTCAGTGCAGCATTTATTTATGCTGCTACTGCTGCTGGTATGTCAACAGGTAAAATAAAATCAATTGCACATTGTAATGCGGGTGTGGCATCATATCGTATGGGCCTGACAGATGAAGCTGAGAAACAATATGAGCTGGCACTTGCCACTGACCCCGATGATGCCATGACTCATTCTGACTATGGGATTCTCCTTGAGGAAATTGGACGCAGTGAGGAAGCTGAAGAACATTTCCAGATAGCAAAGGCCCATCAAAAGGAAGATACTACCTGAAATATAATTGGTATGGATGACGGTGCAGCCATAATCTCGGAAGGTGGCCTTATGCAGGTATTTTCCTTTAATTACCAGCTTCCTTTTTTTTCAGGTAATCTTCAATGGCAGCATGCAGCCCATCAGCAGCCAGGTTTGAGCAGTGCAATTTTACAGGCGGCAGCCCATCCAGTGCATCGGCCACACTATCCCGTGTAATTTCAAGAGCTTCCTCAATGGTCATGCCCATAGCCATTTCTGTGATCATGCTGCTGGTGGCAATGGCCGCACCGCAGCCAAATGTCTTGAATTTTATATCTGTCAGTTTGCCGTCATCGACCTTGATATGGATGGTCATCATATCACCGCAAACCGGGTTACCCACATTTCCCACACCGTCGGCATCCTCTATCTCGCCAACGTTCCTTGGATTGTTGAAATGGTCCATTACTTTTTCGCTGTACATGTTTTTATCACTTCTATATTAAAATAATGCAATAGTATAATAGTATAATAATATAATAATCTAATTATATAATAACTTAACAATTAATTTTTCGGAGCAATAGGTGACATGGCCCTTAGTTTTTTCACGATATCTGTCAGGTTCTCTACCACGTAATCTACTTCATCCATAGTATTCTCGCGCCCCAATGTGATCCTGAGATTACCGTGTATCTCTTCTGGCTTGATACCCAGGGCCACAAGTACGTGTGAGGGGTCCAGTGATTGTGACGAGCAGGCGGAACCTGTGGATACAGCCACTCCTTTTGAATTGAGCATCATGAGCAGGGATTCACCTTCCACATAACTGAACCTGACATGCACATTATTGCACAGACGTTTCGTGGGGTGACCGTTCAGGTATGATTCGGGAATTGAATCCAGTATCTTCCTGATCATAGTATCCCTCAGGTTGTCCAGGTATTTTACTTCCTCATCCAGCCTCTGTTTTGCCAGTTCGACTGCTTTTGCCATGCCCACAATACCAGGGATGTTCTCAGTACCGGCACGTTTTTTCATTTCGTGGCTGCCGCCTTGTGACAGGCCCTGGAGCTGGGTGCCTTTACGCACATACAATGCGCCTACACCTTTTGGTCCATATATCTTGTGGGCAGATATTGACAGCATATCCACACCCAGGTCATTTACATTGACCGGTATCTTGCCAACGGACTGGACTGCATCGGTATGCACCAGGACCCCATGCTCATGGGCAATTGCACTGATCTCCTTAATGGGCTGGATGGTGCCAATTTCGTTGTTGGTATGCATGATAGAAATTAATATTGTATCATCAGTGATAGCACCTTCAACATCAGCGGGGTCTATCAGCCCCTGGTCGTCTACAGGTATGTAACTAATTCTATAGCCCATATCACCGAGATATTTACAAGTATTGAGTATAGCAGGATGTTCGATCACCGAGGTTATGATATGTTTCCCTTTATTCTTTTTCAGGTAGGCTATGCCTTTAAGGGCAAGGTTATCTGATTCGGTCCCGCCTGATGTAAATATGATCTCTCCAGGTTCGGCCCCGAGAAAATCAGCGACCGTTTTCCTTGAACTGACCAATGCCTGTGCTGCCTCTTGCCCGAATGAATGAAGACTGGATGCGTTCCCAAAGAATTCATTATAAAAAGGCAGCATTGCATTTACAACTTCAGGATCGGGTCTGGTCGTAGCACCATGATCCATATATATCCGTACCACTTTATTGTCACCTCGATTTAAGGGGTACATATTTCCCAATATGCATATAATTTCCTGAATCGGTAAATGTAAAATATAGTAATTAGTACGTACAGGATGTACTATCCAATACGTCCTATCTATTAATAAAAAGTGAAAATTAAACTTTTATCTGTTCCGGGGAAAAACCCCTTTTTACAAGCACATCTTTCATTCTGCTTTTATGATTTCCCTGCAATTCAATTGCATCGCCCTTCACCGTGCCACCACAGGCAAATTTGGATTTAAGATAAGTTATTAATTCGTGTAGATCAATTTCATATGGATCCAGACCTTCAATAACTGTTACTTCTTTTCCATATCTCCGCCTGTTTATCTTCACTATAATTCGCTGTTGTTCCTTTGCGACCTCCTCACAGATACAAAGCTCTTTGGGAAGACCACAAACGGTACACATCTCTGAACTCATTTCTTGAATTGTTCCTCCATATTCGGATTGATACAACATTATTATATTTAATGCCTTTGTATTGGTTGATACTGATGGTATTAATATATAATGGTACGCCTGTTGCTAATGAGATTTCATATGCGAAAAATATTTTCAGCCAGATGCTGGGATTAATGCTGCGTAAGAGCATACCTGAGGATTTTGCCCTTATTTTTGTCCTTAAAAGACCTGGTACGGTTGGGGTCCATATGTTGTTCATGCTCTTCCCGATCGATATAATATTCCTGGATGAAGATAAAAATATAATAGGAACAGCCACACTAAAACCATGGACCGGTCACAAACGGATGAAAGGGGTTAAGTATATTATTGAAATGAATCAGGGAACAGTTGAAAGATTCAATTTGATGCCAGGTGAACTGTTGACCTTTTAAACAGTTGGCCGTCTGAATAGTAAATTTTCTGATCAGTTGACCTTCGAGGAATGAGGCAAAAATATCATAACTTTTATGAGATGTATCGGACAATAACTCTATTAGGTAATAAATATGGGCGTAACAATACTCTGGCTGAACCGCAAGGATATGGATGGGTTGATAGACATACACAATGTACTTCCGGTTGTGGAAAATGCATTCAGGGAGCATGGTTTGGGCAGGGTCCAGATGCCGCCGAAGGTCTACCTGGATTTCAAGGCGCACAACGGCGACCTGCGCACTATGCCAGGTTACCTGGAAGAAATGGATATCGCTGGCGTTAAACTGGTGAATGTACATCCCGATAACCCAAAAAGCGGGCTGCCTACGGTCATGGCCTTGATGGTATTGAATTCCACCAAAACAGGCGCACCCCTGGCAGTGATGGATGGAACCAGCCTGACCGACCTGCGTACCGGTGCTGCCGGTGGAGTGGCTGCAAAGTATCTTTCAAGGGAGGATTCCAGTGTCGTGGGCTTGATAGGACTGGGGAGGCAGGCAAGGACGCAGCTTCGTGCCATTATGGAAGTCAGGGACATTAAGAAGGTAAAGATATTTGACCGGTCTAAAGAGTCTACTGTTGCATTTAAAGTAGAGATGGAGAAGGAAATGGAAGTCGAAATCGAATCCGAACCCGATGCCCATGAAGTATGTGATTGTGATATCCTTGTGACTACAACCCCGGTGAAGAGTCCCGTGGTCAAGGCTGAATGGATCAGGGAAGGTACCCACATCAATGCTATCGGAGCGGATGCAGCAGGCAAGGAAGAACTTGATCCGATGATTCTTAAAAATGCAAAGGTAATAGTAGATGCCATTTCGCAGGCATCCCATTCGGGCGAGGTGAATATGCCCATCTCAACAGGTATATTTTCAGTGAACGAGATATATGCTGAACTGGGCCAGATAGTAAGTGGGATCAAGCAGGGAAGGGAGAGCGATGGTGATATAACGGTCTTTGATTCCACAGGTCTTGCCATCCAGGATGTGGTAACTGCAGACCTGGCCTATCAAAAAGCGCTGGAGAATAAGGTGGGATTAGAACTGGAGTTATTCTGATTTCTTAATCCCCATCCCAGCAAATTAAAATCACATCCTTTTTAAATAAGAAAGTCGAAGACTTACTTACATGTGACTAGTGACTATGGTAGAGTCGTCAACTTACACGTGGCTAGTGACTTTGGTAGAGTCGTTGACTTACACGTGACAAGTGACTTTGGTAGAGTCGTTAACTTAGTTTAAATGAGGGAAATAAATGAATTTGAATGCAACTTTTATTTCAGGAAGGACTGTTAACCAGGGTTGTAACCTGGAAAACAAGACTTCACAAGCATATTTTGATGCTGCAGCGTATTGTGAGATGAACTCAGGAGATGCCAGTTCGTTAGGTGTTGAGCCCGGAAACAATGTCAAGGTAACTACGGATCACGGAAGTGTTGTAGTGCCGATGGCAATTTGTGACGGCAACCCTGATGGTTTGGTGTTCATACCCATGGGACCATGGGCAAATGCGGTTGTAGATCCGGATACAAAAGGATGCGGAATGCCCGGATTTAAGGGTATTTCGGCAGTAGTAGAGCCAACTGATGAAAAAGCACCGACCATGCCTGAACTCATGGCCAGGTTAAAATGAGGGAGGTAGGATATGATAATCAAAGATGTACTCTGTCCATTCTGCGGATGTCTGTGTGATGATCTGGCAGTGGAAGTGGAGAACAATAAGGTAGTGGATGTGAAACATGCCTGCAAGATAGGCGCAAGTAAGATCATGGGCCATGACAGGATCAAGGCGCCCATGATGCGGGACGACAAGAACGGTGAGTTCAGGGAAGTATCCTATGATGAGGCCATTAATGAGTCTGCAAAGATACTTGCCAATTCCAAGCGCCCACTGTTGTACGGCTGGGCATCAGGCGTATGCGAGATGATGAAGAAAGGTGTCCTGCTCAACGAAGAGGTGGGAGGAATTATAGATAATACAGCCAGTGTATGTCACGGGCCGTCTGCCCTGGGTGTCCACGAGAAGGGACTACCCACCGGTACCCTGGGCCAGTTCGCCAACAGGACCGATCTGGTAATATTCTGGGGCTGCAACCCGGTACAGGCCCATCCCAGGCATATGAGCAGGTATTCGGTATTCCCAAAAGGATTTTTCGCTAGCAAGGGCCGCAAGTCAAGGAAAATAGTGGTCTTTGATGTGAGAAAGACCGATACTGCCGAGATGGCTGACGAGTATGTACAGGTGAATCCGGGAGAGGACTATCTGGTTCTTTCTGCCCTGCGGGCCGTTGTTGCTGACAAAGCCGACGTGGTCCCGGATAGCGTAGGCGGTGTGCCCAAAGAGAAATTAGTTGAACTTGGAGAGGCCATGAAGGGTGCAAAGTACGGTATGGTATACTTCGGTATGGGTCTGACACAGAGCCGGGGTAAGTATAAGAACATCGATAATGCGGTGTCCCTTATCACCGAACTGAACGCCCATGGCAAGCACAGTATCCTACCCATGCGCGGTCATTATAATGTGACCGGTTTCGGTCAGGTGTGCGCCTGGGAGACAGGTTTTGCCAATGCAGTGGATATGTCAAGGGGCATTCCATACTATAATCCGGGCGAGACATGTTCCAATGACCTGCTGATGCGGGAAGAGATCGATGCAGCCATGATCATTGCCGGGGATGCAGGAGCACATTTCCCTGCCCAGTCCATTGCCCGGATGAGCAAGGTGCCTGTAATACAGGTTGACCCGTTCCACAACCCGACAACCGAGATGGCAAATATCGTGATACCCACCAAGGTATCTGGCGTGGAACTGGAAGGTACAGCATACAGGATGGATTCTGTGAGTCTGCGGATGCGCAAGCTGGTGGATGTGGACTTCCCATCTGATGAAGAAGTGCTGGATAAGATAATTGCAAAGGTAAGAGAGATAAAGGGGGCTTCATCATGAGTGAAATGCGAATCAAGAACGCAACAGTGTATGACCCTATCAATAATATCAACGGGGATATGATGGATATTGCCGTTAAGGACGGCAAGATAGTGGACAGCGTGGGCGGCAGTGCCCAGACCATAGATGCCGGAGGACGACTGGTCTATCCCGGCGGTGTGGACGCACATACCCATATCGCTGGCAGTAAGGTGAACGTGGGTCGTATTATGCGGCCTGATGATTCACGCCTGAACCTTAAACCCAGGACAAAAGTGACCCGGCCTCGTAGCGGATATACTGTGCCTAATGTACATTCTATGGGATATGGATATGCTGAGATGGGATATACCACGGCTTTCGAGGCTGCTGTTCCTATCCTGAAAGCACGGCACACCCATGAGGAACTGGAAGAGATACCCATCCTTGATAAAGCCGGCCTGACCCTGTTCGGCAGTAACT
>JAIWAT010000094.1:0-6419 GCA_048634225.1 Anaerolineales bacterium
AAAAGATTTTCTCTTATGCCTCTGCCTTTACAACTGTAGGTATTTCCAATTTGAGCCCAGTCAGATCTTCCAATTTGAACTTATTTTTTACATTGAGGATTTCTATCCCTACTACTTTTCCATTTGCATCGTAATCGACAATGAGACCTTTATTTATTTCCTCACTTTCCTCGATTGCATCCTCGCTAATTCTAAAGTAAAGTGCATCGCTTTCTAAATCAACTTTAATTCTCATTTTCGATTCCTCAATCTTTTATCATAAAACATTGTTACTATAATATATGGTTCTTCTCTTCCTTTAACAACAACTCTTAAAACCTTTTTATCAATTTTTTTAAATGCATGCCATATTTCAGTTTCTATTTCATCATTTTCTGACCAATCTCGTTCGCTCAATGCAGATATGATTTCTTCTTCTGTAAATTTTCTTTCTATTAGCATATCTTTAGCATGATTGGTGAAGTTGACTTTGATCATTTGTTGCTATTTTAAATTGATATTACTTAATAATTTTCAATTATTTTAATTACTCACATACCAATTTATATTACCATCCAATATATTAAAGTTTAAGCAAAAATTGTCGATGAAGATAATTATGCACCCTTGAGATGCCCCGGATTTAATCAATAGCGAAATCAGGGGTCTGTAACATATAATATCAGGATATTTATATCAGATAACCCCTATTACTCAATATGCTCACCAACAGTTACATCCACCTGCCCGGGATAGGTGCCACAACAGAGAGAAAGATATGGGACAGCGGTATCAAGTCCTGGGATGAATTCAGGGAAGAGCCCCACCGTGCCGGACTGCCGGAATCAAAACTAAAATCGATACTGGAAGGTATCACCTGAGTTTATAAGTTATCCTGCAAATAGTCACCCTCTCCCTCTTTTTATGTAGGGTCTAGTAAAATTTAATTTAATGGGTGATCACAAGTAAACGTCTTGATGTGCAATACCGTTCATAAAATACCATTCATACAAAAAATATTTGCATTTAGACAACATTTCAGGTGTGACCATGAAAATCAGGAGAACGGGCTGGCAGATTATCGTTATCATTTTACTTATACTGGCTTTCGTCCCAGGCATCCAGGCACAGGAGGAAGCGCTGTTCAACAACACTGGTTTTTATCTGTCCACAGGCCAGACCTGGACCTTTTACCAGGATTATTCATTCACACTTAAAAGTGTTGACCAAAGTGGTGAAAGGGGCTGGGTGCAATTAAAACTCAATGATACTGTGGTCAAATCAGGCATTTTATCCAATAATGAAGTTTTTTATTACAATATCAGCACAAACGGGTCCAACGAAACAGTCATATTCAGCCTGAAAGTATCCGGGATATACTCGGGAGAAGATACCGATATTGTTACATTTTCCCCTGTTTACCAGTACTACCAACCCGGACTTGCAGAGCCAACACCCATACATACCCAATCACCAAATAATTCCAATGAAACACCCGATACACCCGCTCACACAAATGCTGGTGGAAATAATATTCCCGGATTCCATGCAATTACAATAGCAATAATAATATGCATTTATAGTATATTGTTGCGTAGAACCTGAAATCATCATTTAATATAAATGGTGATATAGTATAACACAAATCTACAGGGCATCCTGTATTTCTTAAATAACGTGATACTCATGCCAACGTCAACCAATAATGAAAACCGCAATATGGTACGAGCGTATATCGATATGCTGCGACCCGAGATAGCTGATATGGACCTGGCACTTCCGGCTGCCAGTGCCCTGCTTGCAGCCTATCTCATCAGCGGAGGTATGCCACCCTTATTCCCGTTCATCCTGGCAGTCGTAGGTGCATATTTTGCAATTACCAGTTCCTATGTGTTCAATGATTACTGCGATGTGGATATCGACAAGATCAATCTCCCGAACCGGCCGCTGCCATCCTCACGGATGAGCCGCAAAAATGCACTGGCCTATGCCCTTGGACTGATGGTGATCGCCAGTACCGTTGCTGCCTACCTGAATCCCGAATCACTGGCTGTTTTTATTATAGCTGCGGGCGTTATTACCTTTTATTCAAGTGTGGCAAAACGGTCCACTTTCCTGAGTTTTTTTCCTGTTGGTATCTCATACGGGCTGGTCCCAATAGGTGTCTGGCTTGCTTTTGACCCTGCCGGTATCCTGAAAGGGAATGATGGTGTGATACTGCCCCTGCCTGCAATATTCTTAGGACTAATGATATGCGTTACCGACTGGGGCTTTACCCTTAGCGGCGTGGCACGGGATGTGGAAGGGGATCGTGCCAAAGGCGCACCAACAGTGCCTGTGACGTTCGGGGTACCTGTAACTTCGAAATTCATATTCGTATGCTGGGTAGTAGGTGTTGCGGCATCCCTGGTTATAGGGTATACTGCCCACCTGGGTCCGTTGTATTTTGCAGGTGTTATATTCGGCGGCGGCTGGATACTGTGGCAGTCCATTGATTTTATTAAGAACCCTCTCCCTGAAAGGGGAGGTAAGTTATTCCTGCAAGGTTCCAGGTACAGGGGTGTGATGTTCGGCTCCCTGATCATCGATGTGCTGCTCCTGATATTTATTAAGTCTACCGGATATCCTTTTATCTGGTAATACCGGAGTGGTTAACAATTGAATGAGAATACCAGTATAGTGGTGATCGGTGCCAGTCCTGCCGGGGTGATGGCTGCCAGGAGTGCGGCATTGCAGGGGGCCAGTGTGACACTACTGGACTGTAAGGAGGATATTGGACTCCCACCCCATCCCGCAAATACGTTCTTCCGGTTCATGATGGACCGAAATTGCGAGCCGATACTGGATGAGTATATACTGAACAGGCTGCGGGGTATGAAGATAATCTCGCCCGGAGGTATCGCTATCGAGATCGAGACCCCTGGATATTACATAGACAGGCAGCGGTTTGACAGGCATTACAGGGATGAATTATTAAAAGCAGGGGTGGATGTGCAAACAGGCATGGAAGCCCTTTCAGTGATGCGGGCCGCTTCCCAATTAAAGGTAAGCACATCTGATGGTGTCCTAATCCCAAAACTGGTAATAGCGGCCGACGGTATAGAGTCAAAGACTGCGGCCCGGATGGGGCTTAAGACCACACGGTATCCGGGAGATATTGCCTGGGCAATGGAGGCGGAGGTCAGGGCACCCGGCATCGGTGAGCCTGATATGTTCGAGTATTATATAGGGGACCATTCACCTGGCTGGAAGTCCACCTATTCGCCGGCCGGGGGTGACCTGGCTACACTGGGAGTATATGTCAGGCGTCACGGCAGGGATGTTTCTGCCTTTTTTGACAGGTGGCTTGAGATGTTCGCCAGGATGAAGGGGTATGATATCGATGATATCGAGATAATTGCCACGTATACAGGGGGTGACCCTATAGCCACGGTCCCGCACCAGTTGGTAGCGGACGGGTTTATGGTTGCTGGCGGTGCGGCTGGCCAGAGTGGTATTGGATATAGTATGCGGGCCGGGCAGATATGCGGTGAGGTGGCTGCGGCTGCGGTTGCTGAAGGTGATGTTTCAGCAGGGAGATTGCGGGAATATGTGAAACGCTGGAGAGGGGAGTTTGCCAGTGAGTACTGGATGGGGCGCATGGGCCTGGAACTGGTGCGCAAGATGACAAATGAGGAGATAGATACTGTGGTTTCTGTGTTCGCCGGGCGGGACCTGTCATCGCTTAAGGGGACGCCGCTGGTGCAGGCTGCTAAGGTGGGGTTGTTTATTGCAAGGCATAAGCCTGCGGCGCTGTGGGCTTATAGGGCTATGCTGAGACGGAAATGAAGGGTGTAGAGGTTGATGAGGAGCAGAAGTGTCTGGGCGAGGCTGAGAGTACTTTTATTAGTGCCGGTGTGAAGCACAGGTTGTTTAATCCGGGTGTGGAGCCTCTGGAGATCATTGAGGTGCAATTAGGTGAGTATGCATTAGTCATCGGTTAAGGAGTTTGACTGGCTCGATATGTATTGTTTTCCAAAGAACCAATGATTTTTTATGATTAATCAATTTAGTTTGAATAGAACACAGATGACACGGATTAGACGGATTTTTACGGATTTATTTTCGTATCCGCGCGTATCCGTGCAATCTGTGCAATCCGTGTTCTATCACAATATTACTCTTAACCGATGACACATGGGTGAGTATGTGGGTGTGGATGATATTGAGAGGTTTGATGATGAGTATGGGAGGGTGTAAGCATTTATAGAATGTTAACTTTAAGAGAATGATATTGAAAGACAATCTCGAATAAAGTATTAGAAATTGGATAATATGAAAACAATAGTAACAGGCGGAGCAGGGTTTTTGGGTTCACACCTATGCGATCTTCTGCTTGGGAAGGGGCATGAGGTTATTTGTATTGACAACCTGGTGACAGGCAGTGCAAAGAATATTGAGCACATCGATTCGGATAAATTTACATACCTGAAGCATGACATCACAAAACCGATCTATTTCGGGGACAAGATCGACTACATATTCCACCTTGCATCCCCTGCATCACCTATCGATTACCTTGACCTGCCGATCCAGACACTGAAAGTGGGGGCACTGGGTACCTATAATATGCTGGGACTGGCTAAGGAGCAGGGGGCACGGTTCTTGCTGGCATCTACTTCTGAGGTTTACGGGGACCCGCAGGTGAACCCGCAGCCTGAATCCTATTGGGGCAACGTGAATCCTATCGGGCCGCGGGGTGTGTATGATGAGGCGAAAAGGTATGCTGAGGCGATTACGATGGCGTATCATAGGTACCATGGGGTGGATACGCGGATCGTAAGAATATTCAATACATACGGGCCCAGGATGAGGATTGATGATGGAAGGGTTGTGCCGAATTTTATTGGGCAGGCTTTGCGTGGTGAAGACCTGACTGTGTATGGGGATGGGAAGCAGACCAGGAGTTTCTGCTATGTGAGTGATGAGGTAGAGGGCATATACCGTTTGATGATGTCTGATTATGATCTGCCTGTAAATGTTGGGAATCCGGATGAGCACACGATACTGGAATTTGCTGAAAAAGTTCTCAAGATCATTGGAAGCGATTCGCAGATTGTTTTTAGGGAGCTGCCAGTGGATGATCCTAAGGTCAGGAGGCCGGATATATCAAGGGCGAAGGATGTGCTGGGGTGGGAGCCGGTAGTGGGGTTGGGGGAAGGGTTGGAGAGGACTTTGGAGTATTTTCAACAATATCTTATGAATAGTGCGTAATCTTATTTGTCGTTGAATTCTACTTCAATGTAAGGGATTAAGATTTCGTGGAGTTCATCGTTATTACCACATCCACAGGTACAGAAGTTATATAGGCATGTGCGAAGTAAATATGATTGATATAATGCTGTTTGAGCAAGAACTGACCAACTTCTTCCGTAGCATAGATAGTGTAAACTTAGCCTATCTGTTCGGGTCGACTGTCAGGGGAGATGCAAATAAGTTAAGTGATGTCGATATTGCTGTTATGCTGGATAAAAGCCTGTCTAAAGAAGATATGTTTAATAAGGAGTTGGACCTTATCAGCGAGCTTACATGTGTGATCAAGTCGGACAAGATAGACCTGGTTGTGCTAAACGATGCGCCCCTTCTCCTGAAATTTAATATTATCAAGAACGGTCATGTTCTTAAATCTGATGAAACGAAGCGTATAGCTTTCGAGACCGGTGTCATGTCCAGATACCTGGATGAACAATATTACATAAAGCGGCATACTGATATGACATTGCAACGAATTGCCAGGAGTGGTTTTGCATGAATGATGAGATTGAATCCAAGCTGGAAATGCTTGAGGAATATGTAGCAATCCTGAAGGGATATCAAGACCATGATGTCGAAGACCTTATGCGTGATCATACATTGAGGGGGGCAGTGGAACGGTACATAGAGGTTGCACTGGAATGTATGATCGATATTGGTGAGATGATCATTTCCAAGGAGAAACTGAAACGACCTGATACGTACAGGGACGTTTTCCTGCTACTTGGTGAGCATGGCATCCTGCCTGATGATTTTGCTAAAGATCTGGCACTGGCAGCCGGGTTTAGGAATGTTTTGGTACATATGTATGCAAAGATCGATATCGACAGACTCTATTATTATCTTGAGAACAATCTGGAAGATATAGAACGGTTTGGTGAGTATATAGCACGGTATTTGATCAAGGACTGATCTGTGGATGGCAGTGTCAGAACCTGACCGCACGCCCTGTATTTGCTGATTTCAGTACGGCCTGCCATTACTACGGCTTACCGTGTGGTGTATTTTAGCCACATAAATGATATATTTTATCAACCCTGGGTACCCTCATTGCACACCATTCCGTCAACCCACACTCTGTGCTGGGGTGGCAGCCGGAGGTTGGGTTGGAGATGACTGTGGAGTATTTTCAACAATACCTTATGAAC
>JAIWAT010000095.1:0-6352 GCA_048634225.1 Anaerolineales bacterium
TCCCGTTAACATCTCCTGTTGCCATGCTAATACGTATGGGAGTATCTGATGTACCGCCCTACCAGATAGCAGTAAGCTTATTTATTTTGATGGTGTCTGTCTATTTCGTAATAATAGCTTCTGCCAGGTTGTTCAGGGTAGGACTGCTGATGTATGGAAAACGACCTGCTATAGGCGAAATTGTCCGGTATATGAAAACAGGTTAGAGGTAATAATTGAGGTAAAAAATGGAAGATGTGCTATCCACACAAGGAGTCGATAAGACCTATCACCTTGGAAAACTTGCAGTCCCGGTACTTAAAGATATAAACATCTCTATTAAGCGCGGTGAGTTCGTTGCCATCATGGGTCCATCCGGCAGCGGCAAGACCACATTAATGAACCTCATCGGCCTGCTTGACAGGCCCACCCACGGCAAGTTCTTTATTGACGGCGTGGATACGTCCGGCCTTTCAGATATGGAACTTGCCAGGCTACGGGGCAGGAAAATAGGTTTCGTATTCCAGACCTTCAACCTCATAGCCAGGTTCGATGCCCTGAAAAACGTGGAACTGCCCATGATCTACCAGGATATACCAAAGGCAAAGCGAAAGGCCAGGGCCATAGAACTCCTGGAACAACTGAAACTCAAGGACCGCATGAAGCACAAGCCCCCCGAACTCTCAGGAGGACAGCGGCAGAGGATCGCTATAGCCAGGGCAATGGTCAACAGTCCTGATATAATCCTGGCAGATGAACCCACAGGTAATCTTGATAGCAGGACAGGTGAAGAGATTATAGACATTTTCAAAAAACTTAATTCTAAAGGTATAACAATTGTAATGGTCACTCATGAACAGGATATTGCAGATATATGCCACCGGATAATAAGGATAAGAGATGGGATGGTAGTATGAAAATAACAAGGATAAGGGACGGGATGATAGTATGAAAATAACAAGGATAATCGGATGTTTATTAATATTGATAATGATACAGGTCTCAGCTGCCGATACTGACATCACGGTCCGGCCATCTGTAATGGTGGATTACTCAGTGGACCCGGCATATCTTATGCCTGGGGACGTGGGTACAGTGACGATCACACTGAATAATGCTGCAAAGGACTATTCCTATTCTGTGCCTGTGAATAACAAGACAGAGATATTCGACCTTTCAGCCCAGGTAATGGACGCTTCGCTATCAGGAAATAGTCATATCCAGGTTACAAGCAATTCCTATTATGATGTGGGACTGCTGGGGCCAGGCGATACCATCGATTTCACATATTCCATTAAAGTTAGTGAGGATGCATTGGACAACATTTATTTCCTGGATTTTGTTTTCATAGGCGGAGGGGATATGTATGATGTTAAATGGAAGATTCCTGTGACTGTGGATACCTCAGGGATTAAATTGATCAATTCTGAGGTGGGCAGGAATTCGGATTATATTGTCCTGGATATTGCAAATGTCAGGCCAAACACGGTAAAAGCAGTGACCATTGTTCCAGCAACTGATAATGTGGAGTTCCAACCTGCCCAGTATTTCATTGGCACAATGGATTCGGACGAGATGTTCACCATCCAGTTCGATATCGAACCAGAGGATGGTGTTGAGCAGATGGGAGTTAAGGCAATATTCAAGAACGGGAACAATTGGCACGAATCAGATATCCAGACCATCAATGTGAATAACTCAAAACCCCTGGTCGTCATAGAGACAGAATCTAACCCCTTGCTGGTGATCGGTATAGTGGGCGGACTGCTTGCGGTAGTAATAATTTTCTTTGTCGTGATGCGAAAGAGAAGAAGTTCCAGAGAAGAAATATGAAATTCTACGATGCCCTGGAATTTGTATTCCTGAGCTTTAGAGGTGAGAAGTTCAAGACCATAATGTCGAGTCTTGGCATAATAATTGGAGTGGCAGCTATCGTGGTCATGCTTTCTGTTGGTGAAGGATTGATAACCGGTGTTTCCTCTGCTTTTGGCGATATGGACCTGAACCTTGTGCAGGTCATACCAGGGGGTTTTGAGCCTGCTGGCGCTGGCAGACCCATGAAGAATGCAGTATTGGATGATCGGGATGTTTCCATACTGGAAGGTGTCATTGGTGTTGAGAGTGTCTCTCCGCGCCGTTCTACCGGGGCCTTAATGGAGTTTCGTAGTGATGAGCGTAACGTGGCTGTCGTTGCCATAACACCATCAAAAGAATCAAAGATAGCCGATACTATCGAGGCTGGAAGGTTCCTAAGTGATTCGGACCGCAGCAGTGTGGTGCTGGGATATGATATTGCAAATAAGATGTTTGATATGAAGGTCAATCCCGGGTCCCATATTATATTGACAAACAGCCTGACCAATACCAGTATTGATTATAAGGTGGTGGGTGTCCTTGAGGATGTGGAACAGATGTCGCTGCTCGGCGGCAGTTCCAATTCCCAGATATATATAACTCATCCGAGCATGAAGAATTTACTTGACATTCAAGAGTATTCATTTTCGTCCATCAATGTCAGGGTAGAAGACCAGGATACGATTGCTGAGACTATTGAACGGATGGAAAAGAGTCTTCAGAGGACCCACAGGAATGAAAAATATACTATCTTTGACCAGAGCGGGTTTCTGGAAAGTATAACAGAAGTGCTCACCCAGATAAAATATGGATTAGGCGGCATAGGTGCTGTGGCCCTTGCAGTGGGCGGCATAGGTATTATAAATGTGATGATGCTTACTGTTACTGAACGGATCAAGGAGATAGGTGTTATGAAAGCAGTGGGTGCCAATAAAGGTGATATCAGGACATTGTTCCTGATCGAATCCGGCATACTGGGGCTGGTCAGCGGCCTTATTGGTGTTTCCCTCGGTGGCGGGTTGGCGTACCTGATATCTGTCCTTGGGAACTTCCCCAGCACTGTGACCCTGACATCGATATTAATAGGTCTGGCCTTCGGGGTGGTCACATCCGTGGTAGCAGGTGTGTACCCTGCCTCAAGGGCGGCACGGCTGGACCCTGTGGAAGCACTGAGAGCTGAATAATTGTTATAGTGTTATTGTTATAGATAATGAATTTAGGAGGGAAAATAATGAACCTGATGGAAAGAATTATCGGGATGGTCACACGTCCCAAAGAAACGATAGAAGACATATCTGAAAATCCTTATATTGAGGAAGCGGTCCTTGTAGTTGGAATAACTGCAGTATTTTATGCAATTTCTGCATACCTGATGCAAAGCAAGATCATCTATGATTATGGTGATATGGATATCGGTGGTATGGAAACGTTCAAATTGATAACCACGGTGACACCTATTATTTTTGCATTGATAGGCGTGTTTGTTATGTGGGTTATTGCTGCTGGTATCGTCCATTTGATCTCGGTAGCCCTGGGTGGGGAAGGCAAGTTCATCCAGATGTTAGTGGTTTACGGTTATGCCTATATTCCTATTATAATCAGTACGGTTGTAGGAATTATATTAATGAACTTTGTTGACCCGATTACTATTACTATTTCATCTACCGGGGCCGCTGACAGTTCTATGGCTGACTTTATGTCCAATCCATTATACCAGGCTTCCTTAGTTTCTGGTACATTATTGAAATTGTGGAGCATCGGCCTGGTATTTATGGGGGTCAGGCACATCCATGGTTTAAGTGGCAACAGGGCTTTGATCGCTGTGGCTTTACCGTTGTTGTCCTTGATATTCGGGGTTGTAATGACATTGTTCTCCGGTTCATTAATGGGATAAATTGAGCCGGTGTTTGGTGCCGCAAAGAGCGAGTCTTGCATAACGCATGTTTATTGGTATATAACCAAGTGATCATAAGTTCATAAACGACAGCTGCAAACCAATTATCACCAAATATAGATTCATTTTTCAAAAATGAAACTGTCATCATTATGATGACAATTATTATAAATCGTAATATATATTTCCATTGGAAATAAAGGGCCAGTCTCAATTTTTAATGTAAGTTCATGATAAACCTTATTACAAATAATTATACTTGCAATCCAGTGATCATAAGTCTAAAAAACGATATCTATTAAGCTATTAGCACCAACCAAAGGTTCAATTTTCAAATATGGGTATGTCATCATTATGATGACCATTATTATAAATTGTAAAAAATATATTTCCATTGGAAATAAAGGGCCAGTCTCAATTTTTAATGCAAGTTCATGATAAATCTTATTACAAATAATTATACCTGCAACCCAGTGACCACAAGTCCAAAAACGGCATCTATTAAGCTATTAGCACCAAACAAGAATTACATTATCAAAAAATGAAAATTCATCATTATGATGACAATTATTATAAAATAGGATATATATTTCCAATTGAAATAAAGGGCATGTCTAAATTTTCAATGTGAGTTTATGATATACCTAATTACAATATTTTTTTCAAAGTGAACATGTCATCGTCATGATACTATATTCTAAATTGCAATATATATATTTCCAATTGAAACAAAGGGCATGTCTAAATTTTTAATATGAGTCGAGGATAAACATTACGATAAATAATTATACCTGTAACCCAGTGATCATAAGTCCAAAAACGACATCTATTAAGCTATTAGTACCAAAAAGGGATCCAATTTTAAAAAATTGATGTGTCATCATTATAATGACTATTATTCTAAATTGAAATATATATATTTCCAATGGAAACATGGGGTATGCCTCAATTTTTAATGCAAGTTCATGATAAGTCTTATTATAAATAATTATACCTGCAACCCAGTGATCATAAGTCCAAAAACGATAACTACTAATGGATTGTCATCAAACGATGATTTAATTTTCAAGGATTGGAATGACATCATCATTAGAAATTTTAAAATATATATATTCCAGTGGAAATAATGGGTTATTCTCAATTTTTAAAGAAAGTTCATAGTACAATCCCATTATCCAGTGTTTTCCACTTTTTTCGATACATACCCACCTGACTCCACAGACTCCACAAATCCCAGCACAATCTGCCGTAGTTCATCCAGATCATTATAACTCTGCGCAACTACCCCATTATTCCCCAGCACCATAGCAGACACATTTGAGTTCCGTTCATACACACACAACACAGGCTTTTCCAGGCCCACAGCATGGCATATCTCATATCCGACACCGATAGAAGGCACGCTCACCTCTGCCACCAGGCAGTCGCACTGCTGTATGCCGCCCACATCCCGCATAAATATATCCTGCTCGCTCATCCCCCTTTCATCATCGAACACCGTCTTCCGGGCCACATGTTCACTCAGCACCTCCACACCCGCCGATAGCATCACATCCGCCATGAACCTGTAGGTTTCGACCAATTTGCGCCCACCCCGCATGGAACCTGACAGGAATACCCGGCTCATTACTGCACACCCCTGAAATAATGGCCAGTGGTCAGTTTACCCGGAAACATCTTCTTCAGCCTGGACAGGTAGACACTTCCATCATACTGTGCCGGGTTCTCCAAATATGTGTCAATTGCATTGGAGTATAACATAGTGACCACTTCCACCTGTTTTACATCATAGAACATTCCTTCTATCCTCAGGGATTTCACTCCTGCTTCCAGGATATCAGGAATGCTGTCTATCAGACCCAGTTCCTTTGAATTGTATATATGTGTCCTGCACCGGTTGTCGTGTCTTACAGGGAATACAAATCCCTTTTTATCCCTAATACTACACCCGGGCTGGCAGGGTCTGGTGACCTGTTCAGTTGTCATGCTCCCCTTACCTTCACCCTAACTCACCTTCAACTCCACCTAACCCCACCCTTACTCATTGGACTATCACATCCCTTGATACCGCCTATCAGGCAGTGTTCAGATACCATCAACTGCACTCTTCCCTGGACCAGGCATTCAATATCATAACCAGCAGAGATACTGGCAATCTCATCCATGGTCAGTTCGGGAGATACGGTAATGCTGCATGCTCCCAGCCCTGTTACAAAGTCCAGTGCCTGTGTATTGAACACATTGGCAGGGTAATCTACCGCCAGCGGTAGGTCATACATCTCCTTTAGCCAGGATACCTGGTCAGGCCCGGCCGCCAGTATGCCGTTAACACCATGGAGTTGGTCCAATGTTCCTGTGACCAGAGCCATTTCTTTATCCTTCACAATATCAGGCAGGCGGATGAATACGACTGCTCCGGCCCGGTGTGCCTCTTCAATGGCAGTATTGGTGGCAGGCTCGTTACCGGTAATGCCCTCAATGTCAAGGTACACCCTGGCGGCCCCGCCTGAAACAGCAGCATTGACCCCATCCGGCCTTGCCACACGGACCGATAATACCGGCCTGCGGTCCTTAACATCAGGTGGATGAGGTGTTTGCAGCCCAACCGAACCACATACCCGGCGG
>JAIWAT010000096.1:0-6348 GCA_048634225.1 Anaerolineales bacterium
AAAAGAATATCTGGTCGGAGTGATTCAACCATGCCCATTACCAGATTCATACCGAAACAAAAACGCATGTCTACGACCGTAGGCGGAATGCTCATACTGGTCGGTGAGACCATGTTCCTGTTCTCCCTGTTGAACTTCGTGCTGGTGACCAGGATACAGTACTACAACCCAGGCGACGCCTATATGCGCCAGTTATTCCCCAATTACCTGCTGTTCCTGGGGGCCCTGGCTGCTGCGGCGCTTGTGGCCATGATATTTGTGTACATATTCATCCTGCCCAGTAAGATGGTGTTCTCCCAGCAGCAGGCAGTAAAGGATGAGCGCAGTCCCACCCACAACCTTCTCATGGAAGTACACATGGAATTGCAGGAACTAAGGGGCGAAGTGGACGGCCTTCGACAGGCGATAGATAAGGTTTAAGATAATTGGATAGAATAATAAGTTCGCTCTCCTTGTGCTTTTAGGGGAGCAGTGTCCCGATAGGGTAGCGGATATCCTTGAAGCTTGCGGAGCTTTAGACCCGGGTTCGAGTCCCGGTCGGGACGTACTTCTTATCTTTCACAAACGAATTATCCCTTATCTCGAAGGATAAACATTAGGTTCGGCTGACCTGACAAGTGGTTTTGAGATATGCCTCCTGGCACAGGGCGGCACTTCATATATACCTGGTCTGATACCTCTATCCATCGTTGTTCTGACGACCTCACCACTTTTTGTATTACAGCCTTTGCACCTGAAGCCCTGCCCACTGCCTGCGGATTTCATGCGCTTGCCGCACGTTGGGCAGACAGGATTGCCGGTCTTTTCATAAGCTGCCAGTTCAAGTATCTCGATCTTCTCAACATTCAGGGTCCCGTCTGCAATACCACCATAAACACTCACTTTATCGCCCGGTATCAGTTCTTTAATAATATTCCTGAAACCTTTAGTGGGCTCAAAGGCCGCACACCGGATGCTGCCTGAACCCTTTAGGGTGAAGAACATATGACCGCCCCGGATAGTTTCTGGTCTGTCAACCACAGTCCCTGTCAACTTGTAAGACCTTTCTTCAAGTACATCACTGATCTGTGCATCAAGCAGGTGAAAATCCGTTCCCTGGTTGGTCCTGTATAAAAGTGAAAGCCCGGCAGGTTCTGAGCCGATAATGTCGAATGCCTTTTCAATAGACCGGATATCATCTCCCCTGATCCCGAACAGTACAGGGTCCGGGGAGTGTGGTGCAAATACAATAGTGTTATTGGAAATATCCACAGTATCCCATGTTCCAGGGTAAGTCTCCCTGTCAGCCCTGAACACAGATTCCCGGTCGATCTGCCTGGGTGTGCCGAAGTTCCCTGGCTGGCGGTAGGCGATAAGTTCATAGGTGTGGTCGGGCAGGCCGCACAGTACGGCACCGCATGCTGCCAGGGCACCGATAAGGCCGCGCCCGTTCTTGAATCCCTTGTGTTTTATCCCGTATTTACCAATAAGGGAGCGGGCATCTTCCACAGCCAATACATCACGCATGGCCTGCCACATGAAACTTTCCAGGTCTTGCCTGAATCCGGGGTCGTTTCGCCCCTGGTCAATTAAGAAAACTATGCCAGGGTTAGTATTTTCATAGTCCATATCGGCCATATCTTCAATAAGGGATATGGCAGTATTCACGATCTGCTCTTCAGAATCGGTGTCAGTATCTATCTCTACTGCCAGTGCTGCATTGCCCCGGGTCTTGTACTTTATGTTGGGATTCAACCTAATGAGGTGGGGCAGTCCCCTGATATCTCCCAGGTCTTTTATTTTTTCAATGAGGATGGCTGTCAGATAGGTGGTGCACATCCCATCTACAGAGTCTGTATCATCAATTCCTATGATCATATGATGGTTCCGTTAAATACGGTAACAGCCGTGCCTTCCATGAATGCAAGATCATTTTCGATTGTGACATTGAGTGTGCCGCCCAGTGTGTTTATTATGACCTTGTTCCCGGTCCGGCCAAGGCGGTGAGCAATCACGGCAGCAGCCACTGAGCCGGTACCGCAGCAAAGGGTCTCGCCCTCAATACCCCGCTCATAGGTGCGGATGTTCAAGATGCCGTCAGGCGTAAAATTGATAAAATTCACATTTGTCCCTTTTGGGAATACCGAGTTGTACCTTATGGGCGGGGCCATTCTATCTATATCGATACTTTCCAGTTCATCCACAAATATCACGGCGTGGGGCACGCCTGTATTGACGACCGAGACCTGCATATCTTCAAGTGTTTCGTCAATGAACTCACCTTCGCCTTTCATGGGTATGTCCTTACAGTCGAACAGGGGCTTTCCCATGTTCACCTTCACCCATACCTTATTACCCTGGCCTTTCACTTCAACAGGAAGTATCCCGGCCATGGTCTCTACTTTTGCAGTGCCAGGGGAGATGTATCCTGCATCCAGGGCATATTTCACCAGACACCTGATGCCGTTGCCGCACATCTCTGCCTCTGAGCGGTCGGGCTGGAAGAGCCTCATCTTTATGTCAGATGAAGCTGATCCTGACAGGAAGATCACACCATCAGCGCCGATGCCTAACCGCCGGCTGCAATACTTTTCGGCAAAGCCTGGTTTGATATTATCCGGTACTACTAAGCCGTTGTATTCGTCGATGACAATGAAATCGTTGCCATTTCCATGGAGCTTGGTGAATTGTATCATGTATGTAAAAATCGTTAGATGTTGTAATAAAGGTTTCGAAGGTCAGGTAAATTTTACGAAAATGAAATATGGACCGGTCGGGAATTGAACCCGAGGCCTCTACCATTCAGGTTGGACAGCCTGTTCAGCCAGTCCAAATGCCAAGGTAGCGATCTTCCCCTGATCTACCGGCCCGCATTGGGGTGTTCTGTCATATATCCAATCTGAAATAAAGCTTTTGTTTGGTTTACCGGGGATTCATGTGCTTTGCCAGAAACCGCTGGAACAGGAAATGTTCGTTTTGTTGAGATAATCTGGGTTCATAGTGCCATATTTCGAATGCAAAACTAAAAACCTGATAAGGTTTTTATTATATTATCCTAATTGTATCGTTAAATTCCTATTACACAATATTAAAAAGGGGATATCCATGTTCACAATAAAAAACCATCTGGAAAAACGCAATGGTCACCTCATAATCGGGGGTGTGGATACCGTTGACCTGGTTAAAGAATTCGGGACACCACTGTACGTAACAAATGAGCAGCGCATCAGGGACAATTACCGCAGGTACCATCAGGCATTTCCCGAAGCAGACCTCTATTATGCAGCCAAGGCCAATAATAATTTCACGATCATGCGCATCCTGGCGCAGGAGGGCGCAGGAGCCGATGTATTCAGTGACGGTGAACTGTATCTTGCCCTGCTTGCAGGAATACCAAAGGAAAATATACTTTTTAACGGGAACTCCAAGACCGACAGGGAACTGGAAATGGCAGTGGAGACCGGGGTAAGGGTATCAGTAGACTCACTGGATGAGCTGCATACACTAAGCAGGATAGCCTCTTTACAGAAAAAGACAATGGATATAGCCTTCAGGGTAAATCCTGATGTATCGCCTGCGACCCATCCCAAGATAAGTACAGGACTTAAAACTTCAAAGTTCGGGATACCACACAAGGAAGTTGTGGAAGCCTACAAGGAAGCAGAAGAACTCGAAGGGATAAACCCCATTGGAA
This sequence comes from Anaerolineales bacterium, assembly GCA_048634225.1. Classification (GTDB taxonomy): domain Archaea; phylum Halobacteriota; class Methanosarcinia; order Methanosarcinales; family Methanocomedenaceae; genus Methanocomedens_A. Next base: position 3,674 of record JAIWAT010000096.1, read on the forward strand.
TGCACTGCCATATCGGCAGCCAGATACTTGATACGTCCCCGTTCAGCGAAACCATCAACCGTATGATGGACCTGGTTGAACAGGTGACACGGCTGGGTGTGGAACTGGAATTCCTGGATATCGGTTCGGGCCTGGGTATCCCTTACAAGAAAGGTGAGGTCGCACCGACACCACAGGACCTGTCAGACATTATACTCCCCATATTCCAGAAGCGGTCCCAGGCTATTGGTGTGGATGTAAAGCTTGTGATCGAGCCGGGCAGGTATTTGCTGGGAGATACTACCATCCTGCTTACATCAGTGAATACCATGAAGAAGGCGGCAAAGAAGTTCGTGGGCGTGGATGCGGGGTTCAACCTGTTGATAAGACCGGCAATGTACGATAGCTATCACCATGTAGTAGTGGCCAATAAGGTGGCTGACCCGGTCTCCAGTATATATACGGTGGTCGGGCCGATATGTGAGACAGGTGACATACTGGCACATGACAGGGAACTGCCCGCAGTGGAGAAAGATGATATTGTTGCCATACTTGATGCCGGAGCCTATGGTTTTAGTATGAGCAGCCAGTATAACGGGCGGCCCAGGTGTGCGGAAGTACTGGTCAATGAAGGTAAGGTGGATGTTATCAGGAAGGCCGAGAACTTTGATGACCTGATGGCAAAACAGCTTGTACCGGCACGGTTCTTATAAGCTTCCGGTTTGCAGGTTTTTCATGTATTTACCAGGGTTCACTGAAAAATACGACAGGTTTAAGTGGATTTAAAATGAAAATGGATACACAAATTTTCGGCTTATATCTTATGAAATTACCAGTTTCGGAGCGATGGTTTTGACAGTTAAAGTAAACAGGTTTAAATGTGGATATTGTGGTGCATGTGTGAGTGTCTGTCCCCCCGGTGCTCTTGAATTGATTGAAACATGGATCGAAGTGGATAATACATGCACTGACTGTGGGATATGTGCAAAAATATGTCCTGTTGGGGCACTGGAGGTCCAAAAATGAAGGACCGTTATGATGTTATCGTAGTGGGTGCAGGACCTGGGGGTTCAATGACTGCAAAAACTGCAGCTAACGCGGGGCTGGATGTCCTGCTTATCGAGAAACGGCAGCAGATAGGTGACCCTGTGCGGTGTGCTGAGGGTGTAAATAAGGAATATCTTAAGGAATATATCCAGCCGGACCCTGCATGGATATCTGCCGAGGTCAAGGGTTCAAAGATATACGCACCGGACGGTGCCATGGTTGAGATGAGTGAAGAGCTATCCGGGGCTGAAGTTGGATATGTACTGGAGCGGAAGGTGTTCGACCGTGCGCTGGCCAGGGATGCTGCACTGGCCGGGGCTGAGGTGATGGTCAAGACAAGGGCAACCGGATTGTTGATGAAAGATGGTTTTGTTAAAGGCATTAAAGCAGAACATATGGGTAAAAAATATAACATCAGGGCAGATATTGTGGTGGGTGCCGATGGCGTTGAGTCAAAGGTAGGACGCTGGGGAGGTATTGATACTACCCTGAAGCCAAAGGATATATGCACCTGTGCCCAGTATCTCATGACCAATATTGATATTGATAATGATTTTTGTGAGTTCTTTCTGGGACACAAGATCGCTCCAATGGGGTATATCTGGGTATTCCCGAAAGGTAATAATACGGCGAATGTCGGGATAGGTATTACAGGTAATATGTCGGGCGAGGTCAGGGCAAAGGAACTCCTGGATGATTTTATACAGAAGCGTTACCCTGACGGCAAGGTGATAGAATTTATAGTTGGGGGGGTGCCTGTGTGCGGTACAATTGAGAGGACTGTTGCCAACGGGCTTATGCTTGTGGGGGATGCTGCACGCCATTCAGACCCGGTAACCGGCGGCGGGATATTTAATTCCATGTGGGCCGGGGATATTGCGGGCAAGGTGGCAGCCAATGCCATTAAGCATTCGGATGTATCTGCTGAGTTCCTGCAGGAGTATGAGACGAAGTGGCGTGCTGAACTGGGGCGTGACCTGGATATGAGTTTGGTTGTCAAGGAGCGGTTTACCAGACTGACAGATGATGAGCTGAATACGCTGGGCCATTCCCTTGAGGGAATTGACCTGGGCAGCGTTACACTTATCGGGCTGCTTTGGGCTCTGTTCAAGGCTAATAAGAAACTATTATGGGACTTGAGGAGCATATTCAAGGGTATTAAGGAAATCGAAATGGAAGCGAGTGTGGAGGTAAATTCATGAACGATATAGATTTTGGACCTAAATCCGGTGCTTTGTTGTTTAATAGCCTAAAGGATAAGAATAGTATTATACTGGCAGCCAATCCCAGAATTGCCCTGGTGAGCAAGGGTATATTCCAGGCTGCAAAGGATATGGATGCGGCGTTGATCATTGAAATTGCCAGGTCTGAATGTGACCTGGAAGGTGGATATACGGGACTAAACCCGGCCGAGTTCTCGCGCAGGATCAACGAAACAGCCCGGGAGGTCGGATTTGACATATGGGCATTGCATGCTGACCATATTGGTATCAAGAAGGGCACACCAGAGGATATTGAGGGAACCAGGGAACTGGTGAGCGGCCAGATAGATGCGGGTTTCACCTCTTTTGCTATTGATGCGTCCCACCTGTTCAATTTCCAGGGCGGCGATCTGAGGGAGGAGCTGGCCGATAATATCAATGCTACCA
>JAIWAT010000097.1:0-6288 GCA_048634225.1 Anaerolineales bacterium
TCCCTGTTAAAGATTTTTACCTCAGGCAGTTTTCTTGATGAAAGGGAGGTATCCCAAGAGGTAAGAAATGCGATGATGGAAAGAATAGGAAAAACTGGTTCTATAAAAAAAGTCATGGCAGAGACCAGGCCTGAGTTTGTAAATGAAAAAATTCTTGGCACTATTCTTGAGATACTTGGAAAATATGATATTAAGTTCGAGGTCGCAATCGGACTTGAGACCAGTAGTGATACCATACGGAAAGATTGTATAAACAAGGGTTTTACTTTTAATGAATTTACCAGGGCATCAGAGATAGCTTCAAAGATGGGAGTATCAACCAAAGCATACCTGTTACTGAAACCACCGTTCCTGTCAGAGAAAACAGCAATTGAGGATGCCCTTGTATCAATATCAGATGCTGCGCCGTATGCCACTACCATCTCCCTGAACCTGACCAATATCCAGAAAGGTACACTGGTTGAAGAACTGTACGACCGCAGGGATTACCGGCCTCCATGGCTCTGGAGCGCTATATTTGTTCTTAGAACTGCAAAGGAGAAATTCCCTGGACTTACATTAGTATCTGACCCGGTAGCTGCCGGTACGAAAAGGGGACCCCATAATTGCAGGGAGTGTGACAGGGATGTGGCCCAGGCAATACGTGATTTTTCCATCACCCAGGATATTGAGGCTTTGTCCTGGCTTGACTGCGAATGTTACTCATTATGGGAAAAAGTGGTTGAACTTGAGGATTATGCCTTCGGCTCTTTCCTGGTAAAATAAAAATATAAAAAAATAAAAAAAAGATAATTCCGGTAAATACCGGAATATCGGTTTGTATTTTTATACTCAGATCAAGAACTTGATAAGATCTTTGCTGAGCCTGGTCTCCATACCAAGACGGTCCAGTATCTCATCATTGGAGTTCCCTTCCTTCCTGAGATCCTCTATGCGGTCAAATATCTGTGGTTTGATCTCATAGTATTCATTGATGTCCTTCCTATGACCCCATACATCGCCTTCAAGAAGGGCAATATTCTGCATATCAAGGAACATCTGGATAGATTTGGATATTGTCTTGTTATACGAGCTTGGTATATGAATGGCCTTCAGGTTATTGCATGTCTGTACAAGGGTAAAAATATCCTTGTTAGACGGCCTGAATGCCAGGTGGACAATCTCCTCTTCTCCGATAGTACTTATTTCGTCTTTTGAACTTACGACTCTAATTTTCATTTTATATCACCTACACTTTTTACCGTTATTATTGTAAATAATTAGTTTCACAATTATGAATTATATAGGTCAACAAATTATTTAAATATTTTCCGTCATAATAATGTTTCCCGTTATAATTATATTTTCTCTTTTAAAATTGTTTCCTGCTGCATAAGTATTACTATTTGTTAATTCAAGACTACATGAACAGCCGAAAGGATATGACCTGTGGCATTGATGCTGTTATTGCAAACTACAAGGTCATTCGCACTTTAAGATAAACCTTTATGATGTTACTTACAACATATAGAAATAATAACATATTAACTCTATATTAACATTTGAGGGTCCTATGTACGATGATATTAGGAATATATCCCGGGCATTCCACAGGCACAGGTTCTATTACAAACTGGTAGATTTTATTGCGCTCAGCCTGATACTCTATACCCTGTCATATTATTTCAATGTCGGTTCACTGTTCTCACAATATATTGAATACTATATTGTAGATGCAGTTTCCCTTGACGAGATACTGGTAATGGCATTATCTATCCTGGTCTCAGCAGTGTTGGTCATTATACTGTACATAAGAAAGCCTGCCATTGACACCATCGGGATGATCGAATCCAGGTATGAATGGATGCAGGAAAGGCTCAAGGCTGCCTGCGACAGCGAGAACGAGGATAATGTGGTGGCGGCCGACCTCAGGAACCAGGTGACTTCAGGATTGAAGGATGTGGATGCAGGTTCATACCTAAACACACGGCATCTGCTTACCAGAATAATGGTGTCTGTCGTGCTGGCAATACTGGTAACCGGACTATTTACCACACAGACCCATGTGGACATTACGCCGGAAGATATTACCACCCTGGTGGATGAACTTGAAGGTAAACTGCCTGACAGTACATTTCCACCTGGAGACAACCAGACAAGCTCCCCTGATGGAGGACTGGATGAGGAGATATACGGGGAAACATCAATTGCCAGCATCGAAGGGGAGAATGTAGAGCTGGTCATAATTCCGGGTATCGGGACCTCTGTTACCATACGGCATGCCGGCCAGGATGATGATATCCAGTTCGTGCCGTCCCAGACCTATCCCGTGGATGTGGAATCCTCAAATGCTGCTGATGAGAGCTACCAGTCCCTCCAGCAATTGTCCATCCTGGACAGGGACCTGATAAGGGAATATGCTATCCTGTTGAGCAAACAATAATAGAATTGACACATCAAATGAATAATAGAATTGATATATCAAATGAATAAATAAAGAATGTAGCGAGGTATTGAATGAACAAAAACACCGAAGACCTGTCAGATACATACCGGCGTTCCGGCGACATATTCCAGTCGATCTTTGACGAGATAGGGAAAGTGATCGTAGGGCAGCAGGAGGCAGTGACCCAGATATTGATTGCCATCCTGTGCGACGGGCATGCCCTTATCGAGAGCAATCCGGGACTTGGAAAAACCCTTACTGTCAGTACCCTGTCACAGGTACTTGACCTGAAATTCAACAGGATACAGTGTACGCCTGACCTGATGCCCTCAGACATTACAGGCACCTATGTGGTGGAAGAAAGGGGCGGCGGCAAGGAGTTCAGGTTCGAACCAGGGCCGGTATTTGCCAATATCGTACTTGCCGATGAGATCAACAGGGCATCACCCAAGACCCAGAGCGCACTGCTTGAGAGCATGCAGGAAAAACAGGTTACAGTTGGCAATGAGACCTATCTGCTTGATAGGCCGTTCTTTGTACTGGCCACCCAGAACCCAATTGAGATGGAAGGAACATTCCCCCTGCCTGAAGCCCAACTGGACCGCTTTTTGCTGAAGATCAATCTGGACTATCCCACGTTCGAGGAAGAAGATGAGATAGTGGAGAGATACACCCGCAACGTGGTTCCCAGCGTCAGCAGGATATTGACCAAAGATAAACTACTTGAACTCCAGACCCTGGTAAGGGATGTGCCCATTTCAGATGAAATGAAAAAGAGAGCCATCAATATTGTTATCCAGACCAGGAAAGATGCTGAATTTATTGAATTCGGTGCCTCACCCAGGGCCAGTATAGGGCTTATCCTGGCAGCCAAGGCAAGGGCACTGATCAACGGGCGCAACTTTGTCAGCGAGGAGGATGTGGTGAATATGGCTTATCCAGTATTAAAACACAGGATCATCCTGAACTTCGAGTCCCAGCGTAAAGGCGTGACCCTTGAACATGTGATCGATGGTATCATTAAACACGCCAAAGTACTCTAATGAATAAGGTCCGGATCCTTTGACCAGCATGATATCCACCGATTTCCTCAGTGAACTGGAACGCTTCTCTTTTGTGGCACAAAAAAGGGTATCCAGCCAGTATACAGGAGCCCGGCGTTCCACTAAGGTGGGAAGGGGTACAGATGCCTATGGTTTCCGTGAATATGAAAGGGGAGACGATTTCAGGACAATTGACTGGAGGGTATATGCGCGAACCGAGAAGCTGTATGTCAGGCAGTTCGAGGAATACCGGGACCTGGTCACCCATATCCTGCTTGATACCAGCGGCAGCATGGATTATCCTGCTGAAGGATTAAACAAATACGAATATGGTGCCATGCTGGCACTGGGATTTGCCTACCTGGTCATGAAGGATAACGAGAAGTTTGCCATATCCACTTTCACTGACGATATCAATATATCCAAACCAGGCAGGGGAAGGGTGAACCTGCTGGCCTCCATTGACCAGTTGAATGCCATCACACCCGGCGGTTCCACAGGACTTAACGAGCCAGTGCAGCAGTACGGCAGCGTTATAAAATCAAAATCCAGGGTCATTATCATTTCTGATTTTCTTGCACCGCTGGATGATATCAAGCCTGCCCTGTACAGGATGGGACGGCATGACCTGATCGTAATCCAGGTGCTGGACCCGGGAGAAATTGAACTGGAAGAACTGGGAGCTGTAAAACTGCGTGACCTTGAGACCCGTGAGCAGATGTTCACAGATATCAATACTGGCTTTGTTTTAGAATATGGCAGTGAACTGCAATCCCACAATGCGGCCCTGAAATATGAGTGCGACCGGCTGGGTGCGGATTTCTTTACGTTCAGGACCGACCTGCCCATCCTTGAGGCAATCTACAGGACCATCCACGGGAGATGATATTGTTGGCTGCCATTCCCGATATCCTGTTTTCAAATCCGCTGGCACTGCTGGCCCTGGCCAGTATCATCCCGCTGATAATCCTCTACCTGCTGCGTCCCAGGACGATCAATCTTGATATACCATCCCTGCTGTTCTTCTTAAAACGTGAGCAGCAGCGTAATAAACTATCACTGCTGCTGAGAAAACTCATCCGCGACCCGCTGTTCCTGATCCAACTGCTTGTACTGATACTGTTAAGCCTTGCCGCTGCCGCCCCCTATATAATGGAGGAGAAAATATCTGGCCAGCATACGGTTATCGTGATAGATAACTCGGCCAGCATGCAGGCCGGCGGCAGGCTGGATGAGGCCAAAGCCCTGGCGGTAGAGAGGCTATCTGCATTGAACAGCGTGGTATGGGCACAAAATGTTCCTGTATTGGCCTTGAAAGAAGGTGACACCACCCGGGCAAATGAGGTCATCGCCTTAACACCCCAGCGGGCGATATCGGCTGATATTGCCGCCGCCATAACCTATAGCCAGCGGCTGGCAGGACCGGGCGGGACCGTTATTGTATTCTCAGACTTTGCCGCATGGAGCGGGGATGACCCGCTGGTGGCAAAGGGTCTGGCAGAATACAACGGGGTAAGGGTGGAGTTCGTACAGGTGGGCGAGGAAAGTAATAATGTAGGCATCGTGAATGGCTGGCTTGAAGTGAAGGATGGGGCATACAACCTGAACCTGGCTGTCAAGAACTTCAACGACCGCAAGGCTACGGTGTCACTGGATATCAGGACTGGGAATGAAAAAAGAGGCGGTACCCTCAGCATCCCTGCCGGCAGCACCCGGGCATACATTGTACCGAACCTGAAAACCGGAATAACCGAAATCACCATCACTGGCGGCGGTGAGTTGAAGATTGACGATAATGCTTACGTTTATATCCCGGTGGCCGCAGGGGGACGTGTTTTACTGGTGGATACCAGGGGGCAGACTCCCACCATAACTGCCATGGGGCTTTTACCTGTAGAAGTTGAATACAGTTCATCCCTGCCGCCGGACCTGTCCGGTTACGGCATTGTTATCCTGGGAATGGTGGACGAAACGTCCCTGGGTCCTGATCCAACGACCCTCCTTGGAGGGTTCGTAGACGGCGGAGGTGTGGTGATCGCCACTGCATCGCCGGGCCTGGCGCATATAGAAGGCGGCCTACTGCCCATTAACATTACAGGCATGTCAAATGAAACTGACCTGAAGCTGATCCAGGAGAACCCGATAACTGCCGGAATCCCGGTAACGGACCTGGAGGTAGTACGGCATATCAGGGGAAGTGCACCCGAAGATGTTACTGTATTGATGGAAGCTTCCGATGCATCCCCTATGCTTTCTTACCGCAGGCAGGGTGAGGGAACCGTTGTTTACCTGGGGCTGAACGATGTCACAGGCGATGATGCCTGGTCAGGGTTTGCAGCCATGCCGCAATTCCCGATCTTCTGGAAGCAGATACTTAACTGGCTTGGGGGCACTGACATTAGCGAACACAATGTCAGGACAGGCACTGTTATCAGGATGCCTTCCACGCAGACAATAACAAATCCCGACGGCAGTACTCTTACTTCGCCCAACCTATGGGTGGACCAGGCCGGGTTATACCATATCGGGCCGCAGGTGATAGCTGCAAACCTGTATGATGCCAAGGAATCTGATGTGAATGAATTTTCCCTGGATGCAAGTACTGTCACCAGCAGGTACATTGAACGACCGGAAGTGATCCGTGAGGACGTGAAAAAAGACATCACTTCATATCTTATCTGGGTGGTACTGGGCCTGATCATACTTGAACTTATTATTATTAAACGCAGGAGGGAGCTGTCATAACATCCTCTATCCCGATAGCCTTTGAGAATCTTGAATACCTGCTGGGTGTGCTCCCTGTTATTGTCATAGGCTGGG
>JAIWAT010000098.1:0-5777 GCA_048634225.1 Anaerolineales bacterium
ACCACCACAATGGTCCCCTGGTTGGCAGACGGACAGAAATGGTCCGGGTCCAGCTGGTGCACATCCAGTTCCCAGCCCATGCGCTGCAGTCCTGCCTCAGCCAGCAGTATGCCGTCGTACTTCCCTTCTGCGACTTTGCGGCGGCGGGTATCGATATTACCCCGCAGGTCCTTGATGACCAGGTCAGGCCTGTATCGTAAAAGCTGGGCCTGCCTGCGCATACTTGTGGTGCCGATCGTGGCCCCTTTGGGCATTTCATCAAGCGTGGAGCCATCCCTGGTCAGCAGTACATCAAGAGGTGAATCCCTTTTCAATACAGCAGCAATAGCCAGTTCATCAGGACGCTCGGTTGGGATATCCTTCATGCTGTGGACTGCGATATCTATCTCACCGTCCAGCATCCTGTCATCAAGTTCACGCACAAAAGCACCCACGCCAGGTATCTGGTGCAGGGGGCGGTCAGTGAACGAATCACCGCTGGTCTTTATGATCTTGCGCTCTGTGTCAAATCCATGCTGCTTTAACATGGCAGCCACCTGGTCAGCCTGTGCCAGCGCCAGGGCACTGCCCCGTGTACCGATTATCATCAATTACGGCCTCAGGTTCTTTTCATATGCCTCGACCGTGGCAGCAATATCATCGTCAGTGTGCGCCGTTGAAAGGAAATTGGTCTCGTACTGTGAAGGCGGCAGGAATACCCCGCTCTTCAGCATCCTGTGGAAGAATTCAAAGTAACCTTCCTTGTCGCACTTCAAAGCTTCCTGGTAATTGGCAGGGATATCACCAAAGAACATCTTGAACATGGAACCCACACCACTTACATAATAATCCAGACCCAGGTCGTTTATGGAATCCCTGAGCATTGCCCGCAGGCCGTCGCCCGCCAGGTTCACTTTTTCATGGACCTTCTCTTTCTCAAGCACATCCAGTGTGGCAAGGCCTGAAGCCATTGAAAGCGGATGTCCGTTAAAGGTGCCTGCCTGGTACACCTTACCGGCAGGAGAGATGTTCTCCATGATCTCTTTTTTACCGCCAATGACACCGATATTCAAACCACCGCCCAGTACTTTACCCATTGTGGTCATATCAGGAATGACATCGTAATATTCCTGTGCGCCACCCATGGCAAGCCTGAACCCTGTGATAACTTCATCGAATATCAGCACGATATCATTTTCCTTGGTAACTGCCCTGACCTCTTCCAGGTATCCTTCCATCGGAAGTATAGGGCCTATATTGCCCATGACAGGTTCCATGATGACTGCTGCAACTTCACCCTCATAGCCGTGTATTGCGTTAACCATAGCATCAATATCGTTATAGGGGACCTGCAGGGTTTGTTTCGTGAACTCCCTTGGGATACCCAGTGAATCGGGTGCTCCCAGTGTGGTGGCACCGCTCCCTGCTTTTACCAGGACCGCATCATGTGCACCATGGAATCCGCCCTCTATCTTGATGATCTTGTTCTTGCCTGTATAACCCCTGGCCGCACGTATGGCTCCCATGGTGGCTTCGGTACCGGTTGAGACGAACCTGACCATGTTGACACTGATAAAATTATGGCAGATGCGCTGTGCCAGTTCCACTTCGAGTTCGGTGGGTGTGCCGTACAGCCACCCATTATCAAGTTGTTTTGTTATTGCCTCTTTGATAGCTGGGTGGTTGTGTCCCAGCAGGAGGGGGCCGTAGCCCATGCAGTAGTCGATGTAGGTGTTTCCATCAACATCTGTTATCTTTGAACCATTGGCACTTTTAGTGTAGAACGGGTAGGGGCTTATTGCCCTGACCGGACTGCTTACCCCACCCGGCAGCAAGTCCTTTGCTTTACTGAACAGTTCTTTTGATTTTTTACAGGTCATATGTGATACCACTGGATTTTCAATAATGATAAAATTTCTTATGTGTACTTCAATTCCAGGACAGTGATATAGAATTGTACTTTTTACATATATAAGTTAAACATATATGTAAACGATATACAGTTGGATTTGCTTTTCATTGACCAGATGATTCTTGAAAGATGGAGGGGATACTATCATGTTCGATTTCCCCTTTGCTATATCTGGTGTATTTACATTATATAGTTAGTCCTTATTGTGCCAGAAAAGGATATATTAGGTCAAACGTTGCGACGGCAGACCCAACCGCAGCAGAGTTGCGGGGTATAGTTATTAAGATAAACTGATCAAAAACAAACGTTATTTACTTTCAACCCATTAACATGGTACAGATGATACACAAGCACCTCAGCGACCTTACAATCCAGGAATCACAGCGCCTGCTTAACAGGGCGGGCGGGATACAGGATGTCACCGACACCGTATCCCGCATCCTTGGTGATGTGAAGAAACAGGGCGATGCCGCACTCCGGCAGTACACCAAACAATTCGATGGTGTAGACATTGATAAGATCGAAGTGGATAATAACACAATAAAGGCTGCCCTGGATACAGTTCCCCCCAATCTCATTGAGCACCTGGAGGTTGCGGCCGACAACATCAGGACGTTCCACAGGGCACAACTGGGCGAATCACAGTGGTTCATGGAATCCTCACCCGGTATCATGCTGGGGCAGAAGACCACACCCCTGGCCGTGGTTGGCGCATATGTACCTGGCGGCAGGGCAGCGTATCCGTCCACTGCACTGATGACTGTAATACCGGCAAAGGTCGCAGGTGTGAAAAAGGTAGTCGTATGTACTCCACCCGGACCGGATGGGGTAAACCCGCTGACATTGGCTGCGGCCCATATTGCAGGGGCTGACCATATCTACCAGATAGGTGGAGTGCAGGCCGTGGGTGCTATGGCATACGGCACCGACACCGTGCCTGCCGTAGATAAGATCGTGGGACCCGGGAATGTATATGTGACGGCTGCCAAGATGATGGTCAGGGACCATTGCGAGATAGATTTCCCTGCCGGGCCCAGTGAAGTGCTTATCATAGCCGATGACACGGCAGAGCCTGGATTCATTGCTGCTGATATGCTGGCCCAGGCCGAACACGACCCCAATGCCATATCTGTACTGGTAACCACATCAGCGGATGTGGCAGGGAAGGTAGAGGCCAGCCTGCTGGATATGGTAAAAACCGCAACGAGAAAGGAAATAATTGAACGATCACTTGGGAATGCTGCCGTACTTGTTGCAGATTCGATAGACGATTGTATTGATTTTTCAAACCGGTTTGCACCTGAACACCTGGAGGTCATGACCGCTGATGATGATAGGGTGCTTAAAGAAATTACCAATGCAGGCTCCATATTCCTTGGTCAGTATACCCCGGTGTCCGTAGGGGATTATGCATCCGGTACCAACCATGTACTGCCAACCGCTGGATACGGCAGGATATATTCAGGGCTGAACGTGGACCACTTTATCAAGAAGTCTACTATCCAGAAGCTGAGCAGGGAAGGACTGGCCGGACTTGAAGGTACTATTACATCACTGGCTGAGGCCGAGGGTTTACATGCTCATGCCGAGGCCGTGAGAAAAAGGCTATATTGATATATCAAAACATAACTTGATATATTCAATGAATTTTAGCTCTCTTTAACATTGAGTGGGTATCATAGCCAAACTATTTGATTCTTCGCGCCCTTTGCGGACTTTGCGGTGCTATATGAAAAACGTAGTCATCTTCATTGATGTTTATATTAATTCACCGCAAAGGGCGCTAAGAACGCAAAGATAATTTTATCCTCACCCGCTTAAATAGTGAAAATTTACCCACACGATCTTGAAGATATCTATATTAGTTTGTGTTGTTTGGTTTTTAACTGTGTGAGAAAGATGACCTTGCCGCCCTTGATTATTTTAATAAGAATATATTGTTTATCAAGTGGAAGTGGAAAGGTGGGTTTCAGGCAAAAATACTAAAATGTTTAAATAATTCAGTAAGTGAATTATTCAGTAAGTGAATATATATGAGATTTGTAAACCGCAAAAAAGATATTCATATTCTTAAAGATACCGATTTTTAGGTAAGGTTTTATTTGAGATACCTTCCCAAAGTGACATTCTGGCATCCTTTTTCCAGAGCGGTGTGAAGCGTAACGGCGGCGTGACTGAAGATATTATGGACCAGGCAAACTGGATATCTGCGTGCCCGGCGTGGTGTCGAAGACTTAATACAGGTAACTACGAATTGATTCGTAGTTAAAGCAATTTTTAAGTGTTTTTGCGTCAAATATATTGAAATAGAGGTGTATATCTCATGATGATTGAAAAATTCAAATTGATTTTTGATAAACCACGAATAAACGCTTTATTTACATACATGATAGTTGCTTTAACAATATCGGTCCTGTCACTTATTCCGGCGATCACAGCCGAATTGCCAGATGATCCCAACGGTGATAGTCCAGCTTCACCCAATGATCCGGATATTCCTGTTATTGAAGTTGTATTCCTGCTCGATTCCACTGGCAGCATGAGTGATGAAATACTTTCTGTCAAAAGCCATATACAGAACATTGTAGAAGATACCATGAGCGGCAACCCCAGGCCCAATGTCAGGATAGGGATCGTTACATACCGCGACCATTCTCCTGAGGATGAAACATATGTTTACAAAATGTTCGACCTGACCACTGATATAGACCAGGTAATGGATGACCTGCGTGATATTGATGCCAGGGGCGGAGGTGATGGTCCTGAAGCCGTGGCAGATGGGCTGCATGTTGCGGTAAATGATATGGACTGGTCCGGTGATGCCATAAAGGTCATATTCCTGATAGGTGATGCACCGCCTCATGGTCTTGAGGGGAACGGTGACAGCTCGTTCCAGCAGGGCTGCCCGTTAGGTTATGATTACAGGGAAGAGAGTGAACTTGCTGCCGAATTGGGTATTACCGTACATACTATTGGCTGTAGCGGCATCGAGGACTATAAACACGGCACAGACGTGTTCAAAGAGATATCAAAGACCACAGGTGGCAAATACGAACGCCTTGAATACAGGCGCGTGGTGGCAGAGGATTATTACGAATCTGAAATGGTAGCACCTGAATATGCAGATGCGTCCATGGACACTACTTATGATGAAAAATCAGGTACAATACTTGTCAGCAACCTGAACAGCATCACAGGATGGGGCATGAAATCAGCAGCAATGGAGGCAGGTGTCAGTTATACAGATACCGACAATAGTTCAGGTAGTTCACATTACAATGGCACAGGCATTGTACCACCGGATGAAAACAAGGATATTCCTACCCTTTTAGGTCTGTCATTTGTTGCATTATTACTGGTGGTCGCATCTGTCGTTGTGATGGTAAGACGTCATAGATGAGTTCTATCGATCTTTACTGACTCATTGGGCCTGTCAAACCAGGGCAGGGCTGCCAGTGCCCCGATGATGCCGTTGCCGTCCATCCACACCTGGACATCATTGGCCCGTGCGGTCTGGTCGGCATATTCTTTTGTGAGTATCCGGGTCCTGCATTCCTTGCTGTAGCCCTCAAGATGTGAAGCATCAAAATCGTCAAGGACCACCATCCCGGTCTCACTGGATACGCTGTATTGTTCCAGTGCTGCTTTAATATCCTGCAGCAATGACTGTTTTGCTTTACTGTTCATGCATGCGAATTCCAGCACTGTGGACACGCAGTTCTGGGTCTTGGAAGGTGCGGGGAACAACTGGATAAGGGAATGGGACAGGTACCTGGCATCTTCCCTGTCAAGTTCACTGGCTATGTTGTGTGCCAGGGACCATGTGGCCCCTTCTTCCTTATTATCGGTATCATCAATTCCTACCAGTACACGCTCCATTCTCGGC
>JAIWAT010000099.1:0-5800 GCA_048634225.1 Anaerolineales bacterium
GTTACCATATGGCCGACCACGTGGAGGTCAGCAGGGTGGCATTACTGTCAAAGGATGAAAAAGTGACTCCTGTAACCCTGTAGTTTAGACCTACCTGATAGATTCCAGGTTTATTAGTGCCTTGCAGGTCAGATCAGCCTGATAATTTTAATGAATCCTTGGCTGAAATTGAAGATATTGAAGTTGAATTATTGCGAAAAATTAGGCGATGTAAATACATGTCCACATTGTAATTATGTTAATGTAATTGGAGAGTCATAGACATTGAAAGAAGATTATTTGAAAGGAAGGATGAAGTATCGAAAATAACATAGAAACGGAGAGGAAATAAATGAAATATATAAAAATTTTTGTTGTATGTATATTTGTTTTCCTTTCCCTAATAGGAGGAATATATTGTATTCATCATTCCTTCGATTTAAATGAAAACATAAAGGGAAGATGGTATGAATTCTATATACACGTCAATTCCAACACCGATGAAATAATAACCCTTAATAATTTTTGCTTCTTCTATGATTTTTCAAATGACAAGGGTGTTATTTCATTCGAATCATACTACCCACTTAACCGCATTAAAATAAAATTTCCATCGAATATTGATAATGAAACACTTAACATATATTCAAAAAGAAGTGGCAAAAAAATTTATTTTGTTAAAAATGGAATACAATCATTGAATGCCAATAATATGGAGGTTAAAGAATTATGTCGATTAATAGATGGTGTGAATCTTGATAATCCATATCCTAATACTGAATTTACTGAAATAGATTTGTCACTTTATAATACTACAAACAACGATAACTTTATAGTAGAGTTTAAATCGAACCTGAAACCAGACGGCATTTTTTATTTTTTTAATAATCGCAATAATAGATTATCTCAGGGCAGTAAAGGTATGAATATAAATTTCATATTAGGGGATGACTATGAAGGTTCAGGAAATTACATATCTAATCTAAAAAATATAGAAGAGGCAAGGAACTCTTTCGACGATGATTTGAAACTCAATTTTGCAGATAATGATCCAACCCAAACAAGGCAATTTAAGCTCAGTGCAATAGATAGAAAAATATTAAATGAAAAGTCATTCTATTTCGCTATTGGAATTTTACTAATTTCAATTCCAATTTCAGCATTAATTTCGATGAAATTAACAATAATTAGATGTCCTGAAATTTTACGTAAAAAAAGTGACGAACAAGATGCGTTCTCTCACGCTATAGAAATTATAAGAAACACACGCTTTTCCTATATAATCACGCAGATGGAATCACAGAAATAGAGTCATTAAAACAAAGGTTTCCATTTTGCACCCCATACCGCCCAGAGCAATACGGTGTTTTATCCATAACATTGACTTCTGGTCTTTTTCTTGATTTGGTGATGGCAAAGGCAAGGTATGGAAATGTAACCATACCCCCATTTCCTTTCCTGAAGGCGTAGGAATATAATTAGTTGAGTGTATTGAGACACCTTGTAAAGAGCAAGCTAAAATATCTAAATTCACTTACAAAATTTCTTTATCTGGAGAGGGTAAATTAACCTTCCTATTTATCTGGATTAACTTAAATCAGCCTGATAGTTTCCAGGTTCATTGGTGCCCTGGTTTCGATACGGTATTTTCTGTATATTGAACTGGCCAGGTCCAGGCAGCTCTTCTCATCACCATGTTCTGTAAGGACATGTTCAGGCCTGGGTTTCATCTTCTTGATATAATCCATCAGTTGCCTGCGGTCAGAGTGTCCCGAAAATCCATCCACTGTCTGCACCTGCAGGTTGATCTTGATAATATCACTCTTGCCGTTACTGTAGACGGGAATTTCACTCCAGCCCTTCTGCAACCTCCGGCCCATAGTTCCTTCTGCCTGGTATCCCACAAATACCAGTGAGTTCTTCTCGTCAGGACCGTATGCCCTTAAGTATTCCATGATCGGGCCGCCGTTCAGCATACCAGAGGTTGCCAGTATGACACCCGGTCTGGGATTGGTCAGGATATCCTTTCGTTTCTCAACAGAATCAACCTGTTCAAAACAATCTGCCAGGAACGGGTTCATGCCTTTATGGAAGATCAGGTTCTTCAGGTCACTATTGAGGTATTCGGGGTAAGTAGTATGGATGGCTGTGGCTTCCCAGATCATACCATCCAGGTAGACCGGGATATTATTATCGATAAAACCTTTACGGATAATCTCCTCCAACACCAGCATGACCTCCTGGCTCCTGCCCACTGCAAAGGCCGGGATCAGGACAGTACCGCCCCTGGCTATCGTTTCTTTTACGATATCCTTTAACCGGTTCTCAGCTTCCCTCCTGCTGGGCTGGATATCCTTAGAACCGCCATAGGTTGACTCGGTGATTATGGTTTCTATCCTGGGAAATGAATTGACTGCCGGATCGAACAGGCGTGTCTTCTCATATTTATAATCCCCGGAAAATGCAATATTGTACAGCCCGTCGCCCACATGGAAATGGACTACGGATGAACCCAGGATATGGCCTGCATTGTGCAGGGTAAGCTTCATATCCGGAGCAATATCGGTAACGTCGCCGTAATTGAGTGTAATGGTATGTTTCAGGGTCTCACGTATCATTGAGGATTCATAGGGTATGGTCTTGCCTTCCTTGGCAGCTACATCAATGAAATCCAGCTGCAACAGAGCCATCAGGTCCCGGGTGGGAGGTGTGCAGTATACTGGCCCCTCAAACCCGTACTTATACAGCAGGGGTATCAGGCCCGAATGGTCCAGGTGGGCATGGGTGAGCACCACTGCATCTATCTGGCTGATAGGCGTTACCTCGGGTATGTACAGGTAAGGAGTTCCGTTATCATCGGAACCTACGTTTACTCCGCAGTCAATGAGTACCTTGGTCTCAGGGGTTGACAGCATGAAACAACTGCGTCCTACTTCCCTGCAGCCTCCCAGTGCAGTGACCCTGACCCATTTATCCTTGGATGATACTTCACTGTGGATCTTCCTGCCAATGGTCTTGAGCAGGGCTTTACGTTCTTCTTTGTGGTCCCTGTTGTACTGTCGAATATTCTTTACAGTGGATGATTTTATAGGCGGGGTCCTTACCACCTTTGGTGTCCAGCCGATCTCCCTGGTAATCTCCCTGAGAGTGCTGCCATGTCTGCCGATTACGATACCTGGTTTCTCGGCCTCGATTATCACTTCACCTGTATCAGGATCAAAATAATGACTTGTAATACCAGCATCTTCAGGTACGATCTTGCCGATCATTTCAATTACGACATCCGGATCTGCCAGTACTCCAGGGTCAGGCCTGACCACTAACCGCTTCCTGAGATCCTTTGCCAGATTACGGATGACATCACCGTTATCTGCCAGTTTTTTCGGTTCCGGGGTATATATTACAAGTTCCGGTCCCTCGAACTCTATAAGTGATATAGTCACTCCGGCTGGTAATTTTTTCGATATCTTTGCTTTTAGTTCTTCGAGTACCTGTTCTACCGACATGGTATTTACGTCCTGGAAAATTAGTCCTTGAAAAAATCAGAAAATGAAAATTTAAAAAATTAAATATATATGTAATGTTTCCTTAATGTTCAGGTCCTATAAAACATCAAGGAAAGCATCGCGTGTTTCTTGTATGACAGAATCCTCTATCTCGATATATCCTTCCGACGTGATCTTGGTAACCTTAATACCGTTCCCGGAAGCAGAATCCCGTTTCATAACGTTATGTAGTGCCCTGATTGCCAGGTTCACACCATCATCAATGGGCATATTCTCTTCGTATCTATCCTCAAGTATTCCGTAGGCAAATGGAGATCCTGAACCTGTGGCTACGGCTTTGTTCTCTTCAAGCTGGCCTCCGAGGGCATCAAGTGAATAGAGGCCCGGACCGTTCTTATCCACTCCACCTACAACAAGCTGGACCATGAATGGAAAATACCTGTTTCCTGCAAGGATGTTGGCCAGCAGGCTGGTAATACCTTTGATGGTCATACTCTCTTGTCTGCGCATTTTATATAATTTTGATTCGACCTGCATTGTTTTTACAAGCCTTTGTGCATCTCCCACTGAACCGGCTGTGGTCATTCCCACAAGGTCATCTATCTGGTATATTTTCTTAGCATCTTTGCTTGCGATGAAATTCCCCATGGTAGCCCGGCTCTCTGTAGCCAGGACCACACCTTCACTGCAGACTAATCCAATAGTCGTTGTACCTTTAAGTTCGTTATCATTAACCATCTGTATACCTCATAGAAAAAATGAGAAAATCAGCTAACTTTCACCTTATATTTGTATCTGCCTATATAAGGGTTTTCCCGTTTTCAGCCTTGGACTTTTTTAATTTTATCGATATTCACAGTCCTCTGCCTTGGCCCGTCCAGTTCAACAAAAAATATACGCTGCCAGGTACCCAGCACAAGTTCACCGCCCGTTACCGGAATAGTCTCGCTTGAACCCAGGATTACAGCTTTCAGGTGGGCATCGGCATTATTATCTATCCGGTCGTGCTGGTAACCTGCAGAGGGAGGTATCAGTTTTTCAAGGAAATCCAGGATATCATGACGCAAGCCGGTCTCATTCTCATTTAGAATAATCGCGGTTGTGGTATGGCTGGTACTTACAACACATATGCCATTGTCAATACCGCTTTTATGTATCTCACTCTTAACTTCTTGTGTAATATCCACCAGTTCAATCCGCTCGCTTGTCCTGATGTTCACTGTAAAACCTCTTATTAAGCAAATACCAGGGAACACTAAGTGTACTGAAGCTTGTAGGAAGCGAATTTCAGTGTAACCATGCTCACAATCATACAGGCAGAGAGTGAATACAGGATCGTTCCAACAGGTATAGCTGACAAGCCACCTGTCGCCGCATAGAGTATGCCGCCGGTAATGGACGTAACAATAAATGTAACAGCTATGGACGATGCGGCACCGCCTATAAGTGACCATGGATGAACAGCACCCCTGCCTTCAAAGAATGTCGTACCCAAGATGAACAATACTGCAAATATAAGGAATATCAAAGGTGCCGGCATTGGCAGACCTGTTTCAAACAGATATATTATGCCCAGCGCCACAGCGATCATGGCAAGGGACATACCTACCACAATTACCAGTGTCCTTAAAAAGTAATTCTCAAGATTAATTTGAATGATCCATCCCTCCAATTTAATTTAACACTAAATTATATTCAAAGGAGTATTTATTAATTTCCATGTAAAACTGCCGGAATCATGCGTTATCCATCATTTTGTCTCTTTGGGTAGCTATGGCGTAAAAAGAGGATCGTCCCTGATAGCTTCTATGCATTCGTCCAGGGACATGTCAGGATAGACCTCAAACCACTTCGTTGTATGTCTCATGTACGACAGGTTGAACTGGTCTTTTCCGACATATTCCATGCGTGCAGCCAATGCGCCAGAAAAACACCGGATAGATTAGCAGAAAAAAAAAACTGCCATCGAGATATTTGCTGATGTTGCGGTTCACGTACTTGTGTATACCATTCTGCACCATTTTGCAGAAGATCTAATGCCAGTAATTGCACCTATTTTAGTGCTCAGCGCTCTGATATTCCTCATCCTGATAATCCGTGACGCAAAATCGGGATAGATCAAGCTGATTTTAGGTGATACTCCTCGAAAGCGTTTACCCACGCACCCGCCCCCGAAACATCGAATACGTGAAGAACGCATAGTAATCCGGGAGATCCACAATAAAATCCGGCGACTCAGCCAGACACAGCCGCTGGAACTCAGCCCGGTCCCCTTCTGACAACTCAGCCCCCACATCCACCCACCGCATCTCAAT
>JAIWAT010000100.1:0-5788 GCA_048634225.1 Anaerolineales bacterium
ATATATAATAACAACATAAATATATTATAATAATACAGATAATATTACAAGAATTCTGGATTTCAGAGGGGATGAACTGAATGGAAGAATTAGTTGAGATACCATTTACTTATGACTATTTACCTGTAGGTCAGGATGCACAGGATATTTATGAAGAGCCTGTTGAGATACTTGTGAACCTTGTCCGTGAAGGGGAGATAAACCCCTGGAACATTGATATAGTAGAAATAACTGATAAGTTCCTGCACCATATTGAAGAACTGGAGCGTATGGATCTGAGGATATCAGGCAGGACACTCCATTATGCAGCTATCCTGCTGCGCATGAAGTCCAATATCCTGGTGGAGGAGCCTGTTATTGAGGATGATTCGTGGATCGATGATCTGGACTTTTTTGATGTGAACGATTATCCTGTACCAAAATCTCCTGTGAGGCGCCATTCCCAGCGCTCGGTCACACTGGATGAACTGATACTTGAACTGGAGAAAGCAGAAGTGGTCGAACGGCGCAAGACCATCCGTAAAAAAGCGAGGGAGACCATGGAACGTGGCTGGCCGACCACCGAACAGGTACTGGATGTCGCACATGAAGAGGATATCGAAGGCAGGGTGGACACAATAAGGGAAACGCTAACCAGCATACTGGAAGACAGGACATATATCGCCCTTAGTGAACTGCTGTCAGGGGACCGTTCAAATAAACTGATGACCTATATCTCACTACTGTTCCTTGCAACCAATAAGGAGATATGGCTTGAACAGGAAGAACTCTTCGGTGAGTTATATATCAGGTATCCTGATTCACCGGGGGTATGTTCATAGGAGACCGTGAGATAATAGAAGCCGCATTATTCGCTGCCGGCGGACCGGTAGACCTTGCCACATTAAAGGAACTGGTAAGTAAAAAGAAAAAAACCCGTGCTATTATACTCTCACTCATACAGGAATACCAGGAGCGGAAATCGGGACTGGATATCATTGAAGTTGAAGGTAAGTACGTAATGCAGGTCAAACCTGAATATGCAGACCAGGTCAGGAGTGTGGCCCCAAAGGAACTGCCATCCCCTGTGCTAAGGACCCTTTCCATGATAGCTTACCACCAGCCATTGCTCCAGAGCGACCTGGTAGAGAAACGCGGCAATGCCACCTATGACCATGTAAAGGAACTGGAGGCCAGGGGACTAATAAGCAGGAGCCCGGAGGGGAGGAGCCGGATACTTACCACCACACAGGGATTTGCCGAATATTTCGGGCTAAAATCCAGTGATCCTGAGTATGTTAAACAGAAGATCATCGAGCTGGCATCAGAGCAAGGGCAGACCGGGCTTGACAAGTGGCTGGGTGTGAAGCCTACCGTAGGTGTTACAATGGGATATCTGTCTCTTATGTTCCTGCTTGGTATTGATAATTTCAAGGTTGTGGAGCCGTATAAACCCACAGAGAAAGATATCCTGCGAATAAAAGACGTGAGCAAGCTGGTTATCTCAAAGGGGTACGGGGAGAAGGTTGCCGAATACTTTAATGGCGAAATAATAGAGGTGCAGGCTGTTACTTTCGATGACCTGCTTGAGACCATAGAAAAACTCTCACCTCTTGGCAATAAGGACAAAGTAAAAGCAGCAGTTGACAAAGTAAAAGAATTAAAGGAACAATATTTATCCAGAACCCTTGGCATTACTACCAGGGTGAAGCCTGCTACCGATATGGTGGCCCGGCTCATTACCGATATGAAGCTCAATGTATCTGCCGGCGGGCTGCTGGTTGCCCCTGACTATGGATTATCGAGTGAAGGAGTAGACGTATCATCAGGTGCGGATATACTGGTGCCCTCACACAAGAATGCTGCAGATGATATCATTAAGCGTGTATGCCAGCGCTATGATGCAATTATTAACGGGATTGCAAATGGGGTTGCCAATGAGGTTGACAACGGGATTGCCGAAAATGATTTTAAGGTCTGACCATTATTAGTAGTGGATACAATATGGCTGATTATGATGTAATAGTGGTAGGCGGCGGTATTAGCGGCTTGATGTCTGCTATGACGCTTTCAAAACATGGGAAAAAGGTACTTGTCCTGGAAAAACGTAGTTATGTGGGTGGTAACTGCAATAGTTATGATGTAGATGGATTCCAGGTGGACACTGGTGTCCATGCAATAACCCACCTGCAGGTCGGGCCACTGCGCCGTCTTATTGATACATATTTCGATTATGCTCCCATGTTCCTTGACCACGGGACCTATCATGTCAGGACTCCACACGGACTGTCCAAGATACCGTTCAACTTAAAGGATTTTGCCAGATTCGATGTCCTGCCAAAAAAGGACAGGTTGCTGCTCAGCCCGGCCATTGCAATGGCTTTTACCCAGTCTACGCTTGGGTCTGACCTCAGCAACCAGTCAGTATATGATTACCTGCCCAGTGGGCTTTCAGAGGATTCACTGGATTTTATCAATGCTATGTGTTACTCATTGTCTGGTAAGTCCATGTATGAGACCTCAGTACACAGGATGCTGACAGGCAGTAGTTATATGCGGGATAGTGTACCTGAGAACTTCTTTGAGGATGAAGAGATCGCTAAATCCTATATGGCCCTACTTGCAAATCATCTTACTGTGAGCCAGTTGAAGGGACACCTATCAATACTGAGCAGGCTTGCCAATAATAATACTGGTTATTCCCAGGCATATCCACGCAAGGGTCTTAAGGGGTTTTTAAATGCAGTTTTATTTTCCATGAATGATTCTGTTCAAATAAAGACTTCATCCAGGGTGACAGGAATAAATACAAGGGAAGGGGCTGTAAAAGAAGTGGTCACCCCTGATGGGACTTATCCTGCTGATGTTGTGGTCTTCACAGGCTTTGCAAAAGACCTGCCTGCACTTACTGATAACCTGCCGTCATCATATATACAGGATATTGGCCGGATCGTGCAGACCCATAGTATGACAATATGGCTGGGTCTTGATACAAAATTGCCTGAGTTTGACTACACTGGCTCAGAGGTATGGTTCAAGCGCAGGGCTTTCTGGGCCATGCCAATCAGCAACTATGATAAATCACTGGCACCTCCGGGCAAGCAGCTTGTAGGGTTTACTTTCATTGTCGATGAGTCTATACCACTGTCAGAGGACAGGAAGCGGATGTATAATACTATACTGACTGCACTGCCCGGTATAAAGGACCATATCGAGATGACACACTACCAGTATACTATTCCCGAAAAGGCTTCTGTGACCATTAATGGCTTCTTTGCAGATACCAGGACACCTATTACGAACCTGTATCTTGCAGGTACTGATACTGATAGCAGGAGTATGGGTGTTACCAGGGCTGGTTATTCGGTTCTGGAACTATTGAAGGTCTTGCGTGAGGATCATCATATTGAATGAATGTCAGTTCTTTTTCTTCCTGTCCCGCATATATTCTGAAAAACCTGAATTGAGCAGTACAATAATTCCTGAAACGAATGTGATGAATCCAAACTCACTTGGGTATATTAATTCGCCTTTTACTATCAACAGGACTCCTGTGTGCAGTACTACCAGACCTACTATAAATGCCGATATCTGGGGCCTGCCTGCTACGATGCCGTAGTACAGTGCGGTAGCAGTCAATGTCCCCGCACCGAAATAGAAAAACGGAGAACCATCCTGGCCATCCAGTGACATCAAAATTCCGGCAAACAGGAAAAGAGTACCTAAAGCTGCCAGTGTGTTTTTTTTATTTTTGAACCTCATTTTACCATCCTGCCTTTTACTATAGTATGGTATTAATAATTATGCGATATATTACCTGATATATTATCTGGAAGAAGAATATGGAAAAAGTAAAGAGTCATGGTTTTTTTAAGTTCCTGGCACCTATTTACGATATCGGGGCAAGGATTGCAATGATGGGGCAGTATGACAGGCTGAGGAACCAGTTACTTGGAAAGATCGAGATAAAAAAAGGCAGGCGTGTACTGGATATGGCCTCTGGTACGGGATACCTGGCTGAGCGGCTGGGCGTGGTTGACCTGGTATGTACCGATATCTCTATTGAGATGATAAGACGGGCCAGGACTAAGTCGAAAGGGGATTTTGTGCTTGCTGATGCCCATAGGCTGCCCTTCAAGGATGGGGTTTTCGATACTGCAGTCTCAAGTTTTGCCATGCATGAGGTGGCACAGCCTTCTGATGTGATGGGAGAGATGTTCAGGGTACTGGGGCCGGGGGGGGAGATTGCGGTTATGGATGTGGTGCGGCAAACCAGGTTCTCGAAGAAGGTACTGCTGGAGATTTTCCATACTTTTGTTGAAATGCGGACAGCTACTTACGTTGATATATCAGAGTTAAGGGATGCTTTTAAGGCTGCGGATGGATTCAATGTGCAGTGGGAGATGTTTGACCTGGTGGCGCTGGTGTGGGGTAAGAAGAGGGGTTAGTAATTGCGAGAAATGGATTGCTAAGTAATGCTTTTAATCAGAAAAGAAGGGGTGGTCAGCCTCACTACTCTATACGTCTTTTTCCCATCATTCGCCACAATGGTCCTTTGCACTGCTCGTTTTCTTTGACCGGGAGTAGACCCGGACGGGAGTTACAACCCATTAAGACTGGCGTTTATTTGTGGTGCATAATGTCCTAAATTATATATTATGTGAAATCAAGAAAATGATGAGTGTTGCTGAAGCCGATGGAAAATTAGTCAGGAATGATAATCAAATAAAACTAAAAAAATAAGACAAGTTTTTCGGAGATACTGATAAAGCTATTCAAAGCAGGGGGAGTGGGACAGAATTAATTTATACCCTCAATTAAAGAATACACTTCTAAAATTTCCAGTGTTTTATCTCATTCAACATATATCTCATATTAAGTTCTGGTTTTAGTGTTTCATAATACAGTTAATGTCCCTACTATATACTGTTTTTCAATAATCACCAAGTTTTATTATTCTATGCCTGGGAAATCGAAGACCATACCAATGCCCCAATCAACGTGGCTGCTGTAGTCACTCGAATCATAATCATCATCATGTTCCCTGGTAATTACATCCTTCTGGGTAAGAATTATGTGTTTTTGTGCATCGTCCAGTATGTAGCTCCATTTTCATCTTTATCTGGTTTCCAACCAATTTTATCCAGAGCTTCAGCAGCAACCTCTCGCACATCCCTATATTCATCTTTGAGTGCAGCTACGAGCGGTTCAACCGCCCTGACATCTCCAATATTCCCCAGAGCTTCAGCGGCACCCTCTCGCACACCCCAACCCCAATCCTTATCTTTGAGTGCAGAAATGAGCGGTTCAACCGCCCTAACATCTCCAATATTCCCAAGAGCTTCAACGGCAGCCATGTGCACTGAGGCCTTTCTGTAATGTAATGCCTTTATCAATCCTTCTACATTGCCTCTGGCTTTCAGTTTCTCAATATCAGGTGGTCGTAAAAACCATTCCATGAAAGACATTTTTCCTCCAATTCATTATGGAACATAAATCTTATTTAAATTTTGGTATTTATCAGCGGTGGTTCATCTGGTAGTGGTAATCCTGTTGCTCAGGTGTTATCTTCATGTGTTCCATGGCGCTGACCAATAGAGAACGAGCGCGGTTGTGTAATTTTGTGCAATTTGAGGGAGGTGCATCTATATCAATCTGGCTTTCCCCATCCAGCCGGTTCCATGCTCTGCATGCCCCTCCGCAGAGATAGCGCAATGCACACTTACAGCAACTATTGTTTGATGGCAACACAGCTTATGCGTGCCTTTCCCTGGCGGGTCTGGTGCTGCTGCATACCTTCCTGTGTAGA
>JAIWAT010000101.1:0-5755 GCA_048634225.1 Anaerolineales bacterium
CAGCACAGCCTTGCTCTCGCCCCGCTTTGCCCTGCCGCCAATACCGATATAGAAATCCTCAGTATTCTCACGCACCACAGTAAAATCAATATCTTCCGGCGTCTTATCCTTGATAGGGCACCACACACCTTCCAGCAGCTTGATCGGCCGCAGGTTGATGTACTGGTCAAAATAGAACCGTGCCGCCAGCAGAATGCCTTTTTCAAGCACACCCGGCGCAATCCTGGGGTCGCCGATACTGCCAAGGTAAATATTGTCGTAGGTATTCAGTTCCTTGAGCGTATCCTCAGAGATAAGCTCCCCGGTCTCCAGGTAATGGTCGGCTCCGTGGGGATAGTCTATCCAGTCCACATCAAAACCATACACCTCACCGGCTGCATCAATGACCTTGCGCCCCTCTGCAATGATCTCGGGACCGATGCCGTCCCCTGCTATCACTGGTATCTTGTACTGGCTCATGCGCTCACCTGCTGCCTGGTGTATTCGATAAGTCCCCCGGCATCCACTATACCGCGCAGGAAACCAGGCAGGCCCGTGGCCTGGTAGGTTTCGTTCTGGGTCTTGTTAGTAATGATGCCTGATGCAATATCCACGTCAAGTTCATCCCCTTCCCGGATGCGGTCCGTCTCAGCGCATTCCAGAAGTGGCAGACCTATATTGATGGAGTTCCTGAAAAAGATGCGGGCAAAGCTTTTGGCTATGATGCATTTCACCTGTGCACCTTTCAGTGCCAGGGGTGCATGTTCCCTGCTCGAACCGCAGCCGAAGTTGGTACCTCCGATGATGATATCGCCCGGCTTGACCTCACCTGCGAACTCTGGTCTTACACCTTCAAAGGCATGCTCTGCCAGTTCTTCCTGCGTATTGATCGTAAGATACCTGCCAGGTATGACGGCGTCGGTATCGATATCGTTCCCAAATTTCCAAACATTTCCATTCATTGTATTTTGCTCCATGATTTTAGGTTACAATAGGATCAAAGGATTATATTATTTTGGTATCCCCTTCAAATCCAAGGGTAATTTAAAAATTATTAGACAGGATTAACAGGATCGACAGGATACGAGGCAACATTAATATCCTGTAAATCCTGTCAAAATACCATGCTTTTTGAAGTGGATACGTATTTTGCTTCATTAGTCATCGGTTAAGGAGTTTGACTGGCTCAATATGTATTGTTTTCCAAAGAACCAATGATTTTTTATGATTAACCAATTTAGTTTGAATAGAACACAGATGACACGGATTTGACGGATTTTCACGGATTTATTTTCGTATCCGCGCGCATCCGTGTCATCCGTGCAATCCGTGTTCTATTACAATATTACTCTTAACCGATGACACATGTATTTTGCTTAATACAAATCTCCGTAGAACCTGAGATAGTTCCTGACAGCCACCGAGGTCTGCTCAGGGTAGTGTGTCTTCATGTACCTGACAAAAGCTTCCCTGTCCCTGCATTCCTTCACAATCTCAAGCAAGTGGCCGATCACTTCCAGGGATTGCCCTGACGCCCTTTTGGGCATCTCAAAGGATACGCACAGGTCATAGGGGCTGAAATGATCCCGCCTGATATGGGGTGATACCGAACCCATTAACACACCGGCCTCGATCTCGATATATGCAGGTACGCCGTGGCGTTCGAACCTGCCGTCCCCTGTCAGTATTGAAAAGTTATCCTTTGAATAGGAATGAAGTTCCAGATAGATACATGGACGGTACTCCTTTATGGCCTCCAGCAAATGCGGAGCATATTGGGTGTAATAGTCCCTGTCCAGTGTGCTGAGGTACTCATTTCCAGACACTTTGGACATAACAAGCAATGTCCCGGTCAGGGGTTCGGTCAACCCTTCCAGCAGTGGAGTGGTAGTTTCCCATTCATCACCATGCAGCCCCCCTGCGAACAGGCGCACAGGACTGCCGCTGCCCAGGCGTTCAATCATATTACTTACTTTTTTTTTCGTCATCCTTAAGGCTTTTTTGCCATTCCAGATAGTTGCAGTATGGACAGCCCAGGTCCCAGGGCCGCTTGCCCTTGGTAATTATCTTGATATGGTTCATTTCATGCTTTTCACACAGCTTATCAGTGACCACTATCTGGCCGCTCTTGGGCAGCGGCAGTGAAAAATCACAATCCGGATACCCGGTACACCCGATAAACCGTCCGCCCCGTTTGGACCGCCTGATGATCAGTTTACTGGCACATTTCTCGCATGTGCCTATGATCTTGTCTTCCCTCATACTGGAACGCAGGCTCTCGGTGATCTTTTCCTTGTTGTTGGCCAGTTCATCAAAAACAGCATTCAGCATCTCCCTGGATTCATCTTCCACTTCTTTCTCTGCCCTTGAACCCTCTGCTATCAGGTCCATATCATTTTCAAGAGTGGCAGTCATGTCTGGTTTGGTAATAGTATCAGCATATTTTTCCAGTGACTCGATAACCCCTATGGCAATCTTGGTGGGCTGCAGGGGGTTGCCGTGGACGTATGCCCTGGCATAGAGCTTGGATATGATCTCATGCCTGGTGGACTTGGTGCCAAGTCCCAGGTCTTCCATGACCTTTATGAGCCTACCCTGCCCGTATCTTGAAGGTGGTTTGGTCTCTTTTTCAACGAACTCTTTTTCCTTGACCACGAGGACCTGCTCCACCTGCAGGTCAGGCAGTATCATATCCTCTGGTTTATTGTACGGGTAATACCAGCGCCATCCCTCTTCCAGCAGGCTGGCACCCCTGGCTTTGAACTCCTCGCCTGAGATGTCAAACCCTGCCTGGATAACGGCCCATCTTGCAGGCCCGGCAAATGTTGCAAAAAAACGGCGTACCACCAGTTCATATACCCTCCATTCATCATCCTTTAGCTTGGATTTCTCCACATAGGATGCAGGCATGATAGGTGGATGGTCTGTGGTCTCTTTCTTTCCCCTTGTCGGTTGTAATCCTGGTAATTTCAGCAGGTGTTCAGCATATCGCTTGAACGGGCCCTTGCCAATAACCTGTATCAGTTCTCGCAGGTCAATACTTGCAGGATAAACTGTATTATCGGTCCTGGGGTAGGATATGAAACCTTCCATATACAGGTTCTCTGCTATCCTCATGGCATTGGATGCAGTAAAACCGATACTGCTGGCCGCCCTGATAAATTCCGTTGTATTAAAGGGTGTGGGAGGACTGTCTATTTTCTCATCCTTTTTCAGTTTTATGACAATGGCCGTATCGCCCAGTTTATCGAATATCTTTCGCCCCTCATCTTTATCCCATATACGTCCGGCCTTGTGCTTTGCCTGGAACTCTATATCGTCCACCAGGGTGGCAAATATTTCACAGTACGGTTTTGGCACATGGGCCATCCGTTCCTTTTCCCTGTCAACCAGCAGTGCCAGGGTCGGGGTCTGGACACGCCCCACGCTCAGGAACTGGTTGCCCAGCCTGCCTGCGGTGGTGGAAATATACCTCGTCAGTGCCGCACCCCAGATGAGGTCAATGACCTGCCTGCTCTCACCAGCGGCGGCCAGGTTAAAATCTACGGCAACAGGATTGGAAAAAGCCGCTTCGATCTCTGTTTTTGTGATAGTACTGTACTGGATACGGTCAACAGTGACGCCTTTATTGACCTTCTCAATTATTCGCAGTGCCTCTACGCCTATCAGTTCCCCTTCCCTGTCGTAGTCAGTAGCAATGGAAACATGGTCCGCTTCCTTACCCAGCTTACGCAGTGCCGATACGATCTTCTTCTGTGTAGGCGTTGTGATTATCTCGGCATTTACCAGTTCCCTGCTGTCAACCTTTTGCCAGTTATTGTATTCTTTGGGAAAATCCACTGAAACAATATGACCGCTTAGCCCCATTACTACAGAGCCGTCCCACTGGTATGTGTCAACTCCGCTCACCCTTACCTGTTTTGGTTTCTTAGGGGCCAGGATTGAGGCTATTCTCTTTGCCGTATTGTGTTTTTCTGTGACCATTAGATGCATATTAATGTCCCATATTCTTACTTAAAATAAAATTATTGTTTGAAATATACTAATTCAATATATAAGTTTGGTATATTATGTGGCAAAAAATGTGGATAACAAAAAAGTGCTTTATACAATGTCAGATATGTCACATAATAGTATTTTATGATTAGTGGAGGATTTCCAGAAAATGAGGACCATTACTTCTAGACAAATGGATGCGCTGGATACCAACTGTGCGCAACTGGGCCTGATCCCTCTCCAGTTGATGGAGAATGCAGGTTCTGCAGTTTCGGCAGAAGTTATGAACCTTCCTACCAGGGAGCGTGTACTGGTAGTGGCCGGCCGCGGTAACAATGGCGGGGACGGGTTTGTGGCTGCCAGGCACCTGATAGGCTATGAGGTTACGGTATTGCTCCTGGGAAAGTCGGATGAGATCAAGACCCCGGAAGCTGCCCGGAACTTTTCCATCCTTAAAAGGACAGGTATACCTGTAATTGAAGTAAATGATGTATCCGGACTCAAACCTGAATATTTCTCAGAATGTGACGTGATCGTGGATGCCGTTTTCGGCACCGGTATCAAAGGTCACATCAGGGAGCCTGAAAACACTGCCATTGACCTGATAAACGATTCAAAAGCAAAAGTAGTATCTGTGGATGTACCCTCAGGTATGGACCCGGACGGCGGCGAGTTCGAAAAGGCGGTATACGCCGATGTGACCACTACTTTCTATTTGCCAAAACCGGGTTTGATAAAGGTGGACAACCAGGAGTTCGTGGGCGAGATCGCAGTGTCAGATATCGGCATCCCACCTGACGCAGAAACTGTAGTGGGTGTAGGTGATGTGAAACTGGTGAGCGGGCGCGGTCATGACAGCCATAAAGGTGATGGTGGTCGAGTGCTTGTGATCGGCGGTGGGGCATACAGTGGAGCGCCCGCCCTGACGGCAATGGCTGCACTTAGGACCGGGGCCGATATTGTGACTGTGGCAGCCCCAAAAAGCGTTTCAAAGATCATTGCATCCTTTTCACCTAACCTGATAGTCAGGAAACTCTCTGAAGAACGACTGCACCAAAAGGATATCCCTGTGCTGGAAGAACTGATAAAGGCCCACGATGTGGTTGTAATAGGCATGGGACTGGGCAGGGATGATAAGACTGCTGCGGCTGTGCGTGATATCCTGCCGCTGTGTGATAAGGTCGTGGTTGATGCCGATGCACTGGCTGCCCTTGAAAAGCCACTGGAACAGTATGGCTGTAATATGATAATAACACCTCACGCAGGTGAATTCAAGAATTTAAGTGGTGAAGATATACCTGATGACCGGGAGGCGCGAATCGGTCTTGTTAATCGGTTCTCGCGGGAGAATGGTGTCGTTACCCTGATGAAAAGCCCTGAAGATATTATTTCTGACGGCCAGGCCAACAGGGTCAACCTCACAGGCAATCCAGGCATGACAGTTGGCGGCACCGGGGATGTGCTGGCCGGTATCACAGGGGCACTGTTCGCCGGATACACAGGTATCGAAGCTGCGGCAGCGGCAGCATACATCTGCGGGCGATCAGGCGATATAGTGTATGATGAACTGGGGCTCGGGCTTACGGCAACTGATGTGATAGACAAGATCCCGGCTGCTATGAAGATTTGAACAGGAGGTTAGATAATGAGGGAGTTATTAGTAGAACTGGAACGCAACCGGGTGAGGCTGGTGGTGCGGCATGGCGAGGATGAGACTGTACTGAAGCTGAACTTAGAAGAAGCGGAGGCACTTTCTGCTGACCTGGTAAATGCACTGGAG
>JAIWAT010000102.1:0-5665 GCA_048634225.1 Anaerolineales bacterium
CAGGGGAATGGTTGGAGATACATATTTCGACCTGCTCTTTGTCAGGGACTGGGACCAGGTCAGTGAACCACTGGGCAGGGGCACGGACCTGGGTCATGAGACCATAGAGGCGGTGGTGACAGATTCGGAACTGGCTTTTGACAGCCCCTCGGTCTATAAGGTAGACCATCCAGAGATCGGGTATGTGCTGTCCTACACCCATACCTATGCCGGGCAGGCACTGGCAGGCGAAACCATAGAGGCCAGGGGCATGGTGGAAGAGGTGAATGGTATCAAGCGGCTGGTTGTGGGTACCAGCAGGGAACCAAAAGGTGAATGGATACGCTCGCTGACCCTGCTTGGGTCTTCCGGACAATAGTAGTATACTGAACTGTATCTATTTTTTATTGTGCATAAAGTATAACTTCCTCCACTTTTTTCGTAAAATAACCCATAAGCATTTTATAATTGAATGCTATTATTAAAATAAAATTATAAATAAATGAATTCTTGAGATTTGCAGCTATTCCGCAACCAGGTAATTTTCTTAAATACAATTGACCTTCCTTAAAATTACCACTCGAAATGTTCTTTAAAGACAACATTCATTTAGACAAGTAGTCACTCGTTGACGATTGTAATTGTCCGGATGCGTTTTGAACATAAAAATCAAGAAAAATTGGCTAACATGAAAGATATAATTACAAGCTCCAGGGAAGAATTGGCAAGATTATTATGGAAATCTGACCCCACTATTCACAGGATACTAAAGAACAGTATCAACTTCCATGATTCCAGGAATGAGATTTTCCGCTACTTAAATGGTATAGATGCATCATTGTTCACAATATATTCCCATAAAAAACAGGATATGAATATCCTGGAAAAAAAGAATGCGCGGGATTGCATAAGGGTTCTAAAAACGATTTTACGGACCCAGAATGAAAAACAAACACATTTCTCGGCTCTTAGGGCATTGTACAATATTACCAGGAAAAACAGGGTACCTAAGAATATCAGTGAGGGGTTCCTTTTCGAGTTTATTTACCTGTTCAGGGGAATTAATGGGAATTCCGGGTTATTTGCTGAAAAAGAAAAACCTCCATTTCTAAATCTCGATGGAATGGACGCCGCCCTTGAGAGAACAATGTTCCTGGATGATTATTCTAAACGAATGGACCTGTCTTTCCAAAAATACAGGACCGGTCTGGACCATGACCTGGTCCCTGAAAGAAATGATATGAAAAAACGTATTTTACAGCAATTTGGTGGTGATGAGGAGGATTGGGTTGACTACAAATGGCACCTGGGCCATATTATTTCTGATATTGATACGCTCCAAAATGTGGTGACATTGGACGGGGGCGAGATACGGGGTCTTAAATTAGCTATTGAGAATAATATACCGTTCCAGATAACACCGTATTACTTATCCTTATTTGACAGGGAGAACCGGAAACAATATGACCATTCTATAAGGGCACAGGTGCTGCCCAGTGAGACGTACTGCAAGAACTTTTTAAGGAGCATTCGGACCGGGGCAAGCCTGGATTTCATGGAGGAAGCTTCGACCAGCCCCATTGAATCCATCACCAGGAGATATCCTAAGATACTTATTTTAAAACCGTTTCAATCATGCCCACAGATTTGTGTATATTGCCAGAGGAACTGGGAGATTAAAAGTCTTCAGGAAAGCAGTATAACGAAGGAGACTACATTAAAGGCGATTGACTGGATAAAAGCCAATCCGCATATCAGCGAAGTGCTGGTAACGGGAGGCGACCCATTGACACTGAACGATTCCATTCTTGACAGGCTCCTTGGCATGATCTCTGACATCGAACATGTGGACCGGATCAGGATCGGGACCCGGACGCTGGTAACACTACCTTCCAGGTTCACAGACAACCTGATCGATATCTTTAGCAAATATCATAAGCTAGGGAAACGGGACCTGTGCATCGTGACCCATTTCCAGCATCCTACTGAGATCACTCCTGATACAATTGATGCAGTATCAAGGATCAAGAAACAGGGCATTAATATTTACAACCAGCAGGTCTTTACTTATTATAACAGTAAGAAGTTCGAAAGTTGCCTGCTTAGAAAAACCATGGCGAGATCAGGTATCGATCCCTACTATACTTTCAATACCAAGGGCAAGGAGGAGACTATAGACTACCGTGTACCTATCTCAAGGCTTGAGCAGGAACGACAGGAAGAAGCCAGGCTCCTCCCCGGACTGGAGCGAACTGATGAATCGGTGTTCAATGTACCCAGGCTGGGTAAGTCCCACCTGAGGGCGTGGCAGGACCATGAGGTGATCATGATACTTCCAGATGGAAGGCGTGTGTACCGGTTCTATCCCTGGGAGTCCAAGATGGAGCTTGTGGAGCCTTATAATTATGTGGATGTGCCCATATACCGCTATCTAAAACGGTTGTATTATGATGGTGAGGATGTTGATGAGTATAAGTCTATATGGTATTATTTCTGAGCGTTATTTGATTGGCATTTTTATCTTGATGGTGCCAGATTAACTTTCTTAAATGCCACGCAAGCCATGCACGTTGCCTCTTACTCATTCATTTGGGTAATCTGGCGCATTCATCAAAGCTGCTGGAGTGTTCACCAGGCTGCAACTTGGAAGGTACATTCCTAACTGAATTAATTTTTTGCCAGATATGCAGAGATTATTGGCTTGACATCTCCATTAAATATTGTTTCTAAAATATAGGTACATTTTGTATCAGTTCTTAGAAATGCATGTATCCAGACACATGAATCTATTACAATCATGCGGTTTCATGCAACTCTTTATAGGCTTTTGCATATTTGCTTTCTACTTCATTTTCCGTAATCTGTATGTATCTGATGAAAAATGATGACCATAGAGTATTTCCCCCTTCTCGACCCGGCGATATGCCAGCGGCGGCGGGCTGTCCTTACATTCACGGTCGGGGCTGTGTTCTGGCATTCCCTGCTCTCTGGACCCCAGCCACACGAATCCACAAGGCTGGCTGCTGGTCAAGCGCACAGGGGGCATGTTTCATGGATGAAT
The DNA here is from genome assembly GCA_048634225.1 of Anaerolineales bacterium. Classification (GTDB taxonomy): domain Archaea; phylum Halobacteriota; class Methanosarcinia; order Methanosarcinales; family Methanocomedenaceae; genus Methanocomedens_A. The sequence continues at coordinate 3,041 of JAIWAT010000102.1, forward strand.
TGTAGGGTGAAAGATTATTCAAATATTAGCCACAGAGTTCACAGAGAAAGGTAAAAACGCTCTGTGTTCTCTGTGGTTATATAATTACTTAAATTATATATTTTTACAGCCATCGGCTGCGCCTACCACGCACCCCGGCCCATATCCAGCAGACATACTCACCCGGCGCAAAATTCCTTCATTCTCTGCTCTCCGAACCCAGGCTACTCGAAACTACAAGGCTGGCGTTTGCAGTGGCGGTGCATTTGGAGCCAGAGATATTATTAGTGGATGTGGTGTTGGCGGTGGAGGATGCGGCTTGTTGAAGAAAGACCCAGGAGAAGGAAATTTATTAGAATAAAGTAAATTGACAGATATCAGATATATTCAGGTCTTTCGCTTATCGGTTAAATTGTAAGAAGTAGAGGATTCCAGAACCATGACCTTGTCTTTCATTTCGGATAATTCATATTCTATTTTTGATAATCTTGTATCAAAGAGAGTATTAAAGTCATCCCTCAGAGAATGGATTTCAGAAGTTATTTCTATTCTGCTATAATCTACTTTGTCACCAAGATTACTAAAACCATCTTCGGTGACAGTAATGAGTTTTTTAAATAAATCTACAGCATTATCCAGTCTTTCGTCTGTTTCTCCACCACCAACAACCTTACTAAAACCTTCATAATCATCTGAAGGAATGGAATATTCCTGCTCGATATTAGTAACATTGATAAGGCTATTTGAAATATTTATTGCCTGAATTAGCTTATCCAGTTCTGATTGCTCCCCCTGTGCAATGATCTTTACCCTGCCATCCGGAAGGTTTTGAATAAATCCTTTAATACCTGATGCATTGGCTATAGATATGACTTTTGCCCTGTAACCAACACGCTGGACATTGCCTGAGATATGGAGAGTAACTTTTTTCATTGGAATTTCTTCTCTTTTTGAACTAACATAAAGGTTTCTAATGACTGTGGTTGTTTTTACAAGTCTATATGTGTTATATATTTTAACAGCCATCGCCCACCCCCTCACCTGCCTCCCCGCACCACAGCCAGCACACAATCCCGGTCAGTGCTCCCTGCTCATCCTGCCGAACCCGGCGATGTACCAGCGGCGGCGGGCTGTCCTTACATTCACGGCCGGGGCCGTGTTCTGGCATTCCCTGCTCACCGGACCCGGGCTACTCGAAACCACAAGGCTGGCTGCTGGTCAGGTGCACAGGGGGGCGGGTTTTGTGCATCGAGGAGAAGCGGGAGGTTTGAAGTCTGATTGTGTTGTGTACCAGAATCTTGAGATTACAAAGGAGAAGCTGGATGTACTTGAGAGGTTGGGTCTTTCAGATGGTGGGAGGTGGATTTGATGGTGCTAAATATGCGATATAATAAAAAATGAACTGCATAGTATATTGTATTTTGAACGCATTATGGTTAAATATAATGAAAACAAAACAAAAATCCAGAGAAAGAATGCAAAAGCAAAGATTCAGGGATGATATGGATACACTGGAAGTCATGGAGAAAAGACTTGAGATACTGACATGCGCAAGATTGCGAGATAAGGGTCAAATTAAACATGCCATTTTGGTTCAGGACAGGTTAAGAGGCAAATCAACAGTTTGGTCCGGTACAGAAGAGATTCGAAAGTGGCGAAACCTGCGTAAGTGAAAAAAATGTACGTTTTAGATGCATCAGTGTTGATCAAGTGGTTCTCGGATGAAGAATACACTGATATAGCCTTGAAATTAAGAGACGATTTTTTCAAGGGAAATATCGAACTCGTTGTTCCTGACCTGTTGCTTTACGAAGTTTCAAATGCTTTACGCTATAACCCGAATTTTGACGAAAATGATGTTGTTGAGGCGGTTGATTCCTTGTATGATATTGGAATAGACATCATCATACCAACTGGAGATGTTATAAGATCCGCTATCAAGTTTGCGTTTACCCACAACGTCACGATATACGATGCATTTTATGCTGCCCTGGCAGATGAGATCGATTTCACACTTATTACGGCTGATGCTAAATTCTATCGAAAAACAGACAACCTTGGTTTAATAAAATTCATAGATGAGATTTATACAGAAGAGTGACATGACTTAGTCAACCAGACGCTCGGTATCGATATCATAAGATTCTAATGAGTTTGTGATGGAAAGTGTTCGACAAACATTAAATCGGCGTTCATCCGCATTTATCTGCGGTTTAAAAAACATAGTTTATATATTTTAACAGCTATACCCCCTCACCCCTCTCCGACCCATGGCCAGCAGATATCCCCCAACCTGCGCTATATTCCTCCATTCTTTGCTCTCCGAAGCCGGGCTACTCGAAACCTCAAGGTTGGCTGCTGGTAAGGTAAACAGGGCGGGCTGGCAGGTGAAGTGTAGCCAGGGAAGAAGGGTGAACTTGTGCTGACCTCGCTGACCAAGGAGGCCATGCCTTTGATACGCTACCGTACCGGTGACATTACCAGTATCATGGAGGATGAATGCCTGTGCGGGCGTACCTATACCAGGCTGGATAAGGTGGTGGGCAGGACCGATGATATGCTGATGGTGCGGGGTATTAATGTATTTATTTCCCGGATAGAGGGTGTGCTGGTGGGCATTCTTGGGGTTGGCGACCAGTTCCAGGT
>JAIWAT010000103.1:0-5623 GCA_048634225.1 Anaerolineales bacterium
AATCCCCGAAAGTAAGATGACCTTTTTCTTCAGTAACGATCTTCATGTCAATGCCCGAGGAGGCCAGTATCTCCAGTGCTGCATCTTCGGCTGCAATATCGATAAACTTTGAGGGTGTACCGTCAGCTCCCATTCCCACCACTTCACCACCTTTTTTGGTGCCTACAAGGTCTTTTATTGAATCGGCTACTGCCAGTGACACATCATTACACAGTGTTGCTATTTCATCCAAACTATAACCTCCCGGTCAGATATGGTATTTACATCCGGCAATAAACCGCTGCTTTGGCTGGTTGAGATCGGTAAGCAAGAACATATCACCGCTGCCAAATGAAACATCCTCGCCTGTGGAAAGTGATATCCTGCATGTACTGCCTGCCCCGGCTTCGCCCACATCCTGGCCCTCAACAGTGATACCTGTTATTTTTACTGGTGTGGACTGGAGGTTGACATACATGTGCAGTGTACTGCCTACGGCCAGTCCGGAACTGAACTTCGAGACATTGCATTCAAGTTCAATATCCTTTGCCGTAATCTCGTTAGATGAGATGATATTGCCCCGGTCTACATCCTTTGCCTGTACGCCTTTTAAGGAAAGTCCCACCCTGGAACCAGGCCCTGCAGATTTCTTATCCACATCCTGCATCTGGATATTGCGTATCTCTATCTCCTGGTTGATCGGGTAGATGGTCAGTTTATCGTGTTTATGCACAGTTCCCTGGATTACTCTTCCCAGTATGACCGAACCTATACCTTTGACGTTAAAGGAATGATCCACGACCACCCTTGGGGATTTGTCTGCCATTTCGAGGTTATGGACAGTAATCTCCCTGTCAAGCTCATTTATTGCTTCTTTTAATTGCTCCATCCCGTCAAAGGTGGTAGTAGATACAGGTATTATATCCCAGTCCCTGGCAGTCGTACCCTGTAAGAATGAATGAATATTCTTTGCATTCTCTTCCAGTTCATATGGGTTCGACCTGTCAGACATGGTTTGGACGACTATGCCGTGTTCCAGGCCCAGCAGGTCAACAGCTATCACACACTCCCCGGCTGCCACATCCATTCCTGCAGGAGGGATACATAACAGTACTATCTCAGACATTCCCAGTGCTGTTGTGAGTGGTTTAGGGGAAGCAGGATAACCTGACGGGTCAATAATAGTAAGTATCTGGTCACCTTTGGCAAAGTCATACATGGTAATGTCTGAAGTATTGCCTTTCTTACCCAGCCTGGATGCCAGCGAACTCCTGCCTGACCCTTCTCCTCCGATAATTGCTATTGATACCATGTTAAATCAACACAAATGTTTTTTCCCTGAGGCTGACCTACAGGTGTCAGCACCGCTAAATGCGCTTAGGGGTAATTAATATTATTACCCTGGAATTGGTCAGGGTTATTTTTTCAGTGTTACGTTCTTCATGTGTGAGTCAAGTAGATAATCAAAATCAATAACATCTGTCCACCCTGTTTCCTGGAAGATGCTCATGAAAAATACACCGATGATCATCCGGTTATCCGGCTTGGTAATATCGTCAATGACTCTTTTAATATCATTTACATCAATGTTCATCTTTGGGATTGCAAGCCCGCCAAGCAGAACCACTATATCGGCTGCCGGGTCGGCCAGTTCACCCAACTGCATGCCCTCGGGTGTGGATATGATGGATTTTGCTGTATCCACTGAAGTATTTGCTATGAAGACCAGTTTTTTATCTGAACCACGGAGTACAAAGGAGAGCAGTTCGGCAAATGGAGTACAAAATCCTGGTGTACCGATAAATGTAATGCTGCCTGAATCTTTGGAAATATCCCTAAATATGTTAAGTAGACCGCCTATACCTGTTGTAACTTCTATTTCTTTAATTTATACCACCCCTGGTATTGTTATTGTTGCAAGTTTATGGGCCTGACCGGATTTGAACCGGTGACCGCCCGGTTATGAGCCGGGCGCTCTAACCTGACTAAGCTACAGGCCCCCTTTCAAGCAAAGGACGCCGCCAACAGGGCTCGAACCTGTGACATCATGGTTAACAGCCATGCACTCTACCAACTGAGTTATGGCGGCATTCTGCAAATTGGTTTTTTGCGAAGCGTTTTAATGACATTCTTTAATTTAAAGGTTTTGTTTGCCAGAGCCTGGCACTTTTTTAATTGTATTATCTATAAGATTAATAACTATAAGATTATGTACTCCAGGTAAATCTGACCGAAGGGAGGATTTTCTTATGCATGTCCCGAATTGAATCGTTAATATTATCTGATAGAAATATAATTCTATACCTAAAAAAGCAATTCAACTCATTCTGTATATAGTTGGAGATAGCCAGATGGATTTACCAGTAATACATTTACCTGATGTACAGGCAAACAGACCAGATATTCCAATAACACTATCAAGAGTTGGAGTAACTAACGTTAAGAAATTGGTTGAGGTTTCAAGGGCAGAGAAGCGGCCTATAATATTAATATCAGAATTTGATATTTTTGTAGACCTTCCTTCAGATCGTAAAGGTGCAAATCTTTCACGGAATTTCGAAGCCATCGATGAGGTAGTTGAGGAAGCGCTCACCTCACCGGTATGCGAAATTGAAGAACTCTGCGGAGAGGTTGCCAGGAGACTACTTGGCAGGCACGAATACGCCACCAGGGCAGAGGTAATAATGCAGAGCGAGTACATAATCAAGCGTACCACGCCCATTAATAAGGTGAAGTGCCAGCAAGTGGTTGATATTTTTGCAGAGGCTACGGCATTACGTGAGGATGACAATAAAGTTTCTGTAAAAAAGATGGTCGGTGCCGAGGTCATTGGTATAACGGCCTGTCCCTGTGCCCAGGAGATTCTACGGGAAAAGGCAGAAAAAGAATTGAAGAGATTGAATGTGGACAGCAAGGCAATCTATGAATTCCTTAACAATATCCCCATGGCAACGCATAACCAGAGAGGGAGAGGCATAATATCCATTGAGGTTTCCAGCGGTCACAAGGTCTCTATTGATAAGATCATCCGGATCATAGAAGAATCAATGAGTTCCAGTATATACGAATTACTCAAACGCAATGATGAGGCAATGCTTGTGGAAACAGCCCATAAGAACCCAAAGTTCGTGGAGGACTGTGTCAGGACAATGGCTAAAAAGATCGTACATGAGTTCACTGACCTGCCGGACGAGGCTATCATAACCATTAAACAGATCAATGAAGAAAGTATCCACACCCATAATGCTTTTGCAGAGCGCATTGCTTCCCTTGGTGAACTAAAGAGCGAACTGAATATAAAATAGATGTAAAAATGGGTGTAAAAATAGGTGTATAAAATGGGTGTGAAAATAAGTTCTTTAGCCGGAACCATGCCCGCATTGTTCTAAAATCCAGGTATTCCGGCATTTATTTGATACACATATACCTAAGTAATATATTCTAAGTAATATATTTCAGCAGCATAATTGTAACAGGAGTCATCAAAATGCCAGTAATCACGTTATACTACGAAGATATTGAAACACTTATCGGGACGGACAAAGACACCTTTATCGACCGGGTTCCCATGATAGGTGCAGATATCGAACGTATCGAAGATGACCACATAGATATTGAATTCTTCCCTGACAGACCTGACCTGTACAGTCCCGAAGGTGTTGCCAGGGCAATGAGGGGTTTTCTTGATATACATACCGGTCTGCCTGAATATAATGTAAATGATTCTGGTATCAGGATCACCCTGGATGATGGGATCAAGAATATCCGCCCTTACCTGGGCTGCGCAGTGGTGAAGGGACTTGAGTTCAATGATTACAGCATTGAGAGCTTAATGGCACTTCAGGAGGACCTGCACTGGGGCCTGGGCAGGGACCGCAAGAAAGTGTCTATCGGCATACACGATATGAGCGATATCGAACCGCCATTCAGGTATGTGGCCGCTAATCCGGATTTCAGTTTTGTGCCCCTGGATTTTGAAGAATCCATGACCATGCAGGAGATACTTGAACGCCATCCTAAGGGAGTGAAATACGCCCATCTCATGGAAGGGTTCGATAAATACCCCCTGATACTTGATGCCAAAGACCAGGTACTTTCATTTCCGCCTATTATCAACGGACAGCTTACCAGGGTCAGCCATGGAACCCGCGACCTGTTCATTGATGTGACCGGTCTGGACCGGAAAGTATATACAGCACTTAATATCGTGGTAACTTCCCTGGCCGAGCGGGGCGGTAACATCGGGACGGTGACTATTGAGAATAGTATCGACAATAGTATTAAAGACAGTATAGGGAACAATATTGAGAATGGTATTAAAAATAAGATCATCACGCCTGACCTGACACCTGAACACTGGAATCTTGGAGCAGATGAAGTAAGATCACTAATAGGTATTGACCTAACACCCCAACAGATCGCAGAGCAACTTGAGCGCATGAGGTTCGGGGCATCTATAAACGAAGAAGGGTTCATAGATGTAAGTTCGCCAGCATACAGGGCAGATATCCTGCATACCTGGGATATCCTGGAGGATATTTCAATCGGATATGGGTATGATAACATACCTCTTGTTATCCCAAAGACCGTAACAGTGGGGAAGCAGCACCCTATATCCATCAGGCGCAATGAAATTCTCCAGATAATGCCGGGGTTAGGATATAACCAGGTAATGCCTTTCACCCTGACAAGCGAAAAGGTACATTACAATAACATGCTGCGCAGTCCAAACGTTAAGGCCACCCATCTCAAGCATCCTATCAGCGAGGACCAGACCATGGTCAGGACCACCATCCTGCCGAACCTGATGGAGATACTGTCATTGAACCAGCACCGTGAACTGCCCCAGCGTATCTTCGAGGTTGGGGATGTGGTAGTGGATGGTATTACCACACAACACCTGGCAGCAGTAAGTATCCATCCCGCATCTAATTTTACTGAGATCAGGGGTGTGGTCGATGCTGTTATGCGTGAGAGAGGATTAGAATATACAATTACCGGGACCGACGATCCTGCATTTTTAAAAGGCAGGCGTGCAGCGCTCATTGTTGATGGGAACGAGATCGGTACACTTGGTGAGATACACCCTGATGTCCTTACAAATTTCGGACTGCAGCAGCCCACAGTAGGTTTTGAGCTGATGGTATGAAAGTGATCGACATCTCCAGGACCATCCAGGCGGATATGGAGATGTATCCCGGAGATGCCGGGCCACAGGTCACAAAAGTATCAGGGCTTGATGAAGGCGACTCCTACAACACTTCACGTATCACTCTTGGAACCCATACCGGCACCCATGTGGACCCGCCACTGCACCTCATACGTGACAGGGCCGGAATTGACAGGCTGCCTATGAACACGCTTGTAGGTAATGCAAGGGTACTGGACTTATCTTCCATTAACAGGCCCATTGAAGCCAGTGATATCGGTCCGCTTGAAACAGGGGAAATTATTTTATTGAAAGGCGGCCCGGGTGACTCAGACGGCTCAGGCGGTTGGGGGGACTCGGGTGACTTAGGTGTTTCAGATGGTTCAGCTGACTCAGATAGTTCAGGTGGCCCGGGCGCCTCCTGGGGGGCATATCTTTCGGCGGCATGTGCCAGGTACCTCGTGGATATCGGGATTAAGACTATTGGTACCGATG
>JAIWAT010000104.1:0-5602 GCA_048634225.1 Anaerolineales bacterium
GCATTTGAAGATGGAAAATATTCCCAGGCATTCCCTGCCTTTGGAGTAGAACGGAGAGGCGCTCCGATAATGGCTTTTACAAGAATCAACGAACAATTCATCAGGCTTCGCAGCCAGATATACGAACCTGATTATGTGATCGTACAGGACGCCACGCTCATCGAGACAGTGGACGTGGCATCGGGTGCCAAGCCTGGCGGTAAGATATTGATAAACACTGAATTTTCACCTGATACCTTTGACCTTGACACAGAGGCAGAGGTTATAACAATAGATGCAACCAGGATTGCCCTTGACATTATCGGGCGCCCCATTGTTAATACTATTCTCTTGGGTGCCTTTGCTGGCGCCACAGGCGAAATCAAGGTTAAAAGCATCCAGAACGCTGTAGCTGAACGCTTCCCCGGTAAAGTTGGCGAAAAGAATTCCCAGGCCGTGCTTGAAGCTTATCACCTCATGGGGGCGGGACAATGAAGGTCACGATCGGCGGAGCTGTAAAGCCCGGTACTACCAGGGTCAACAAGACTGGGGGCTGGAGGAATTTCAGGCCCCTGTACCATAAGGATAAGTGTGTCAGATGCGGACTGTGTTCATTGTTATGCCCGGACAGCAGTATCCACGAACAGGAAGATAAGTACGTTACCTTTGATTTTGATTACTGTAAAGGCTGTGGCATTTGTGCCAATGAATGTCCCAAGGATGCCATAGAAATGGTGCTGGAGGAGAAATAATATGTCTGGAAAAATGACAGTGGTAGAAGGTTCTTATGCAATAGCCCATTCTGTAAAGGTTTGCAGGCCCAATGTAATATCTGCATATCCCATCACACCACAGACCCATATCGTGGAAGACCTGTCCCAGTTCATGGCTGACGGTGAAATACCCAATTGTGAATATATCAATGTAGAGAGCGAGTTCTCTGCACTTTCCGCACTGGTAGGTGCCAGTGCTACGGGCGCCAGGACATATTCGTCCACATCTTCCCAGGGACTGGAACTGATGCACGAAGTGCTGTTCAATGCTTCAGGTATGCGTCTGCCAATCGTTATGACTATAGTGAACCGGGCCGTGAGTGCACCCATCAGCATATGGAATGATCACCAGGACAGCATATCCCAGCGCGATACAGGCTGGATACAGTTATATGCGGAAAATCTCCAGGAAATGAGCGATATGACAGCCCAGGCATTCAAAGTAGCAGAGGACAAAGATGTCATGCTGCCAGCCATGGTCTGCATGGACGGTTTCATCCTGTCGCATGTATTTGAACCTGTAATACTGCTGGAGCAGGAACTGACAGACGAGTTCCTGCCTACCTATGACCCGGAGCATATACTTGACACCAGTAACCCATTGTCCTTTGGCACTTTTGCTGATCCGTCCGCCTATACTGAATTCAGGTACCTGCAACAAAAAGGAATGGATGTAGCTCTTGGTAAGATAGAGAAGGCTGCCGAGGATTTCAAGGAGATATTCGGCCGTTACTACGGCGGACTCATTGAACCATATATGGCAGAGGATGCCGAGATACTGTTAATGGCCATGGGCTCGGTGGTAGGCACTATTAAGGATGTAATTGATAAAGCCCGCAGCCAGGGTATCAAGGTGGGCCTGATCAAGGTCAGGACGTTTCGGCCTTTCCCTGTGGAAGCCATACATAGTGCGGTCTCAGATGCTGCTATCGTCGTGACCCTGGATAAGAATATTTCAATTGGCCTGAATGAAGGTGCCTTGTTTACCGAGGTTAAATCCTGCTTATACAATTCAGATATTAATGTACCTGTGATGGGGTTCATGCTGGGACATGGAGGGCGTGATATCCCTATGAGTACTATTCAAATGATCATAGATAAGGCTGCACAGGCCATAAAATCCGGTATTAAGGTTGAGAGTGAATATGCAGATCTGCGAGGTGAACTCTTATGAGCAGACTGGCACCTGGACACAGGGGTTGTGCTGGCTGTTGTGATGCCATGGCAGCCAATTTCGTGCTGGAAGCAGTAGGAGATGATGCCATAGTTGTAAATCCCACTGGCTGCCTGGAAGTGATGACCACCCCGTACCCTGAATCAGCCTGGGAAGTGCCCTGGATACATTCATTGTTCGAGAACACCGCATCTGTAGCTTCGGGTATTGAGGCGGCCTTGCGGGCACTCGGACGTAAAGGTAATACCAAGGTCATAGGCATGGGTGGCGATGGTGCTACAGTGGATATTGGAATACGTGGAATATCAGGGGCTTTCGAGCGCGGTGATGATATCACTTATGTGTGTATCGATAATGAGGCATACATGAACACGGGCGTACAGCGCAGTGGAGCCACTCCATTTAATGCTTCAACTTCAACCAGCCCGCCCGGAAGCCAGAGTTTCGGTAACTCCAGGCCCAAGAAGAATATGCCTGCTATTTTAGTAGCCCACGGTTCGCCCTATGTGGCCACGACATCAATTTCCTACCCGAAAGACATGATTCGCAAGGTCAAAAAGGCAGTGGATATTGAAGGTGCTACTTATATCCATACCCATGCTCCATGTGCAACGGGCTGGAGGTTTGATACCTCCAAGACTGTGGAGATCGGTAAACTGGCAGTTGAGACTGCACTATGGCCTTTGTACGAGATAGAAGATGGTAAGATCACTTCTGTCAGGAAGGTAAAAAAGCCAAAACCTGTGGAAGAATATCTCAAAGCACAGGGCAGGTTCAAGCACTTGTTCACAATGGAAGGCGGGAAAGAGGAGATATCCAAGATACAGGATATTGCCGACTGGAATGTTGAGCATTACGGCCTGCTATAACAATCCACGCTCACAGAATGAATGTGAGAATAATATATTGGAAAAGAGGGCAAAAGTCAAGTTTATGAACGGGATATGAGGGGATAAATAATACTCAACTTTTGCCAATATACACATTAAACATTATAGTTTATTAAGTTTTCTTTTGTTGATCAAGTTATGCCGATAGATTCAAATTAGTTCCAATATCCAGCACATCTAATTTGACAAGCCATAAAATAAGCCATAAAACAATTAGATAATTATTCTTGCTCCATCTCATTCCAGATGCGTAAAAACCGCTGCAGGGCCGTGAAGTGGGACGTGATTGCAATCACCACGATAACCCAGCCCAGCAGTTGCATTGAATATATCTCGAAAGGGTAAACAACATTTGCGGCAGTGACCATTATAATAAGTGCCAGCCGATCGGCCCGTCCCATGATACCGCCGTAGTCACGCCCTACTCCTACGGCCTGGGCCTGGGTGCCCATGTAGCTGGTTATCAGCACTCCTGTGATGGCGGCCGCTCCTATCATCCAGTGGGCATATCCGGCAAAGAATATACCGCAGATGATTAAAGTATCGGCATACCTGTCAATAACATGGTCCAGCAGGTCGCCCCGGTCCGACTGCATGTTCTTCTGGCGTGCCATCACGCCGTCCACAGCATCTGTGAACGAATTCAGTATAACGAATACCAGGGCTGCAGCCAGGTACAACCGGCTGTCTGGGGAATAATAGTAGGATACACCTGACAGCAGTGCAAATATAAGCGAGAGCATAGAGACCTTGTTCGGGGTCAGTCCCATGCGGGAAAGGGCCGAGGCTGAAGGTTCCAGGATAAAGCTAATATACGGCCTGTAGGTGTTGAGGGTCATCAGAACACCTCCTCGCTCCAGTCGAACCGCCCTGGCAGGTACTTTTCCACCTGCTCAAAGTTCCCGGCCGCCAGGTGCCCAATTATCGAATCCACCAGGATGGCAGCGTCTTCGGGTGAGGATGCGGTGGTCTCTACTTCATAGACCCTGTCGTGCTTTTGGGTGGTTTCAACCAATACTACATCTAGTGCTTCAGCTTCCATGTTTTCCCTAACCTTCTCCTTGAAATATGCCCTCTCCTCAAGCCTATGGGCCAGTACGCCGGGTCTGGTCCGCAGCACAATGACCGCATCGCTCCCTTCAAGGTAGTGGGATAAGTGTCCTTCAATGATTATTGTTACGGTCTCACCCTTTACCAGTTCATCCACCCGTCCCTGGAGTGCTTCCATATCTGCCACCAGTGAACCGCGCAGTTCATCCCTTCCGGTATGAAAGCCTTCGTCAGTTATCATCCGGTTAATATCGATAATCCTGTACTTCTTACCCAGGATGTGGCATATGGTGGTCTTACCAGTGCCGGGAGTGCCTGTCAATGCGATTATCATAGGGGAGTACCAGTCTATGCAATTATAATGATTGTAATATACTGATAAGTGCGTCCACAAGCCTGGTATTCTGGGCAGGGGTGCCTACAGTTATCCGTATCAGGCTCTCCCCCGCATCCCTGAATGATGTGCAGTCACGTACAATGATGCCCTCTTCCAACAACGCCTCCGTAACGTCTTTGCTCTTCTTGGGAGATACGTCGATCATAATGAAGTTCGCTTCAGAAGGAAATACCCTGCAATGACCAGATAATCCATCATTTAAAAACTGCCTGCCTGTTAGCACATTCTCGATAGTCCTTTTCCTGTAATCAGTATCTTGCAAGGCTGCCAGTCCTGCTGCCACAGATATCCTGCTAATGGCAAATGGTGTCGTCACCTTCATATATTCCCTGGTGATCCACTGCGGCACAACAGCATAACCAACCCTGAGACCTGCAAGTCCCATGGCCTTGGACATGGTACGCCCCACGATGAGATTATCATATTCTGTCACCAGGCCAGTAAGGCTCCTGTCTGCGAACTCTACATAGGCCTCGTCAAGGAATACCAGCGCCCGGGTGGATTCAACAATTTTCCTGACATCGGCTTCTGGTACAGTGTTGCCTGATGGGTTATTGGGTGAGACAAGGTAGATAAAACGTGTGGAATCGCTGAGTGCCGAGATCACTGAGTCAGTATCCACGCTGTAATCGGGCAGCCGCTTCACATAGACCGGCAACCCGCCTGCCGATCTGGCAGTGATCTCAAAGTATGAAAAGGTAGGGGTGGGGATAATAACATCTGTACCGGGCTGCACGAAGAGTCGCATCAGTGTATCAACCACACCGTCCATGCCTGCACCTAACACCACATTATCTTCCGGATAACCCACGTAGTCTGCCAGGGCACACCTGAGTTCGGCAGCGTCTACCGAAGGGTACACGCTTATTGTATCAGCCATGTTACGCACAGCTTCGACTGCCCTGGGCGAGGGACCCAGTGGGTTCTCATTCGAGCCCAGTTTGATGATATTACCAGGTTCAATACCGTAGCCGACCGCGATCTCCTCTGTGGATTTGCCAGGTACGTATTCCTTAATTCCCTTGATGGAGTCCTTTATGAATTCCTTAGCATGCGTCATTGTGCCCTCTCAATGCCCTCTGCCACAACCTCTATCACTTTATCTATCTGCTCCTGTGTTATCACAAGGGGCGGCACGAATCGCAGCACAGAGTCTGACGTACAGTTAAGCAGTACACCGTTCTCCCTTGAATAGTCGACAATGGGCCCGCATTTGACTGCCAGTTCCATACCTACCATCAATCCCTTTCCCCTGATCTCCCTGACAGCTTCCAGTTTAAGTTTTTCAAGTTCATCTACCAGGTAACGTCCCATCCGGGCCGACCTGTCTACCAATCCC